>PFTH01000128.1:0-744 GCA_002789465.1 Candidatus Roizmanbacteria bacterium CG_4_9_14_0_8_um_filter_34_12
TAAAACTATAATTTAACATTTTTTTTTATAAATTTAATTAAATGATCATCACCATTTTTAATAAAATAATCGAAAATAGGTTTATTATGTAAATGATTTTTTATATCTAATAGAGTGTTTAACGTTCTTAATCCATTGAAAGCAAAGTAAACATAATCAAAAATTGCTTTTTCTTTTGAAGCAATTAAAAAATCATCAATTTTAATATAATCTTTAAACTTACCCTTTTTAATAGATGAATAAGAATATTGTTTGTTTTTAATCATTAACGTCCGCTGTTTTGAAATTGTAATTGAGGTAATTCTATATGGAAACTGATCGATTATTCCGTAATAGGACAAGGCTGATTCAAGTGAAATATATGAAGGCGCAACTAAGAAATTGGCAACCGTGAATTCGTGAGGAGGATTTTCCGTTAATAAAAACTGATATTTATCACGAGCCAACCGTTCAACAATTCGATCTTTTCTTAAGCGGATTAAAAGATGTTTTGTTGTATTGTTGTTTTCTAACGAGAAAATTTTTTTTGTATCATTTATTGAAAAAAGTACAATTCTTTGACGACGAAACTCTTCAATAAACCGTAATTTAGTTATTCGGTTCACATCCATATGGTGTATATATTACTACACCTTTTGACTTCGTGTCAAGAGCAATGACCACAGACGTCGACCTACGAGGTCGACAGACTTGGCATCTAAAATAAAAATCTTCTATAATAATTCATATGTTCTCAAAAAGTAT
>PFTH01000128.1:817-1677 GCA_002789465.1 Candidatus Roizmanbacteria bacterium CG_4_9_14_0_8_um_filter_34_12
GGCGCTAAACTTGACCTGGATATTTTTTTAGCAGCTGTTGCGATTCCAACCCTGATTGTGTCAACCGTTTACGCCACATTAAACGATGCTTTTCTGCCAATCTACGGACAGAAAAAAGTCAAGGATCCAAAAAACGCCACCACCTATTTATTCCAAACTTTGACCAATCTGGTTGGCCTGTCTTTTTTGATTGCATTGATAATGAATTTTCTTTCGCTGCCAATAAGCAAAGCTCTTTATGCCAGTCGGGGAGGGGAGTTTGTCAGCGCGGTTGCAGTCCAGATGAATTATATGTTTTACAGCATGCCTCTGGCAATTGTTGCCACCATTCTTGGGGTACATTATTATTCAAAAAAGAAATTCTATCGTTTTCCTTTTGCTCAATTAGTTGGTAATGCAACTAATCTACTAATGATTATTTTGCTACAACCTTTAATTGGAATCTGGTCTATGGTTTTTGCATTTGTTGCTAACCTCTTTTTCCAAATTACCATTCTTTTTCCGCTGAAAAAACTTTCCCTTCCTAATAACTATTCACTAATATCTAATAACTTCTATTTATTAACTCCTAATCTATCTTCCCTTCTCAAGCTTTTATTCTCATGGTTCCCCCTTATCTTGGCCTATTCCGCCTTTCGCAGTGAAACAGTGTTTGTCCGTGCTTTTGCATCCTCACTTCCTACCGGATATATGGTTTACCTAAATTTGATTTTGAAAATGTTCACCTTGACAACCGGGGTCGCAACAATTGGACTGCAAGTTTTGCTGTTGCCTCACTTAGTTGAATATTTTGCCGATGTCAGACATCATCCAAAAGCGATTTTGTTGGTTAATCAATCTAAGCTTATAGCACTGATTGT
>PFTH01000163.1 GCA_002789465.1 Candidatus Roizmanbacteria bacterium CG_4_9_14_0_8_um_filter_34_12
AATTACCTTATTTATAATGTATATTGTGTCTGGATTCCCTCCTACGAGGGAATGACAAAAACGGACATTTCGTTTTGCGTCAACTATATTCATTTTAGCTTAACAGAAACAATAGAATTCGGGGGCATTAATATTTCTTTTGTAACCTGTCCACTAACTGCCTTAAAATTATAATTGATTATGTTTCCATCGAGATATGTTATTGATAAAGAATAATTTCCATTAAACAACTTTGTAAAGGTTACTGGAACAGACTCAGTATTGCGATTATCTAAATCATAATTAACTAAAAGAACACTAGTATGTTCAGAGTTTATGCTGGCGAGTCCGGTGACAAAGGTCCCCTCACCAGAAAGTTTAATACGATTACCGTCGAGAGAATTAAGCATTTGTAAGGCTTTATATCTTTGTGTTTTTTCTCCTTTATGTCTCAATATGCCCCAACGTGGAGTTGGTCCATCTTTAATTTCAAATAAAAAAGCCAGCTCAAAGTTTTCCTCAATAAAGTTTCTAATAGATGCAATTGTATGGGCGGCGCCTGTTTCAGTGTCAGCAATTGGATTGGGGTCGCTATCAAAACCCCACTCACTAATAATTTTTGGAAGGGCTCGATATTTGGAGTATTGTGGTGAAGATAGCCAGTCATTAAGTTTATGCATATCATCAACAAAATCATTAGCATTTTTTGAATAATGATGCCAAGACAGAAAGTCAACACGAAGATTATTTTCCGTTGTAAAATCCAAAAATCGTTGGAACCAATTTTTATATAGAGCGGTTGTAACTGGTCCACCAATTAAGAAATGATACACATCCTTAGCTTGATTAGCACCATTAACAGAAATTTTGTAAAAAGTTTTATAATCTTTACTTCCTCCATATATGCTCCATTTTCCAAATGATTCCAAATCTGGTTCGTTCCACACTTCATAGTAAATATCAGTTAACCACCGGCCATATATTTGTCCACATAAACGGGTATTTATACCACTGTAGTGTTCGATGGTTTTTTGTACTAAAAGTGACCATTCATTCCAGTTTTTTGGTTTATCAATCAAACTTCCATTTTCAGACATGGTTGGCGGCATATAACCTAATGAAAAAAAAGGTTTAGCTCCAGTGTGATAAATATCGCAAACGGTTTCATCGAGCTTTGCCCAATTAAAAGACAGTTGTCCATTAGCATCACGACTAACTACATCATAAAAATCATATATGTGATCAAGACGAATATAGCGTGGATAAAGTTCCGCTACCTGTGGAACAACATTTTCCAACATCCGCACGCCCATTTCTTCTCCTCCTTGTGCCAAAGCTTTCCAACGATCAGGAATCGGACCGGCAATTTGAGTTGTGTCAATAATAATATTGGCTTTGATTGAAGTGGCGCGTGAATAAAATTGATATCCTAGAAAAACCGTTACGAATAGGATTGGTAAAAATATTATAAAAAGTAATAATCTTCGTTTCATTGATTATATGATAATCGTTGAGATTTAAAAAATAAACTGAAGATTCTAAACCTATTAAGATAATTAAGTTAAGTTTTTTTAAGTCAAACTACCTACGATCATTCCGTTTTATATAACTTCATCATTTTGTTTATTTTTTGGTCAAAAGTAACAAGATTTGCAGAAAAATTTTTTGCAAAAATAATATAATAACAATCTTCAAAATCTAGAAAATTGTGGGAATATAATTCCAATGCTTCGATTAATGTTTGTCGATGTTCAATTTCCACAAAATCCATTTTGAGGATATTTTCTAAAAGGGAAATAACTTGTTTTTTTTGTTTCTGATAAAAGGAAGACAATACCCAGAAAATTTCAAAAATTACTACAGTTGATGTTAATACCCTAATTTTATAATCAGCCGCTTTTTTGAAAAATAAATAAGCGACTTGATACTGCTGATTATTATCTTTGATCAATAAACGTAAGAAGTAATTAGTGTTAACAAAATAAGTTTTTATCACCGCTGGGTAAAATATTCTTTTTTTGCTTCCTTAATAATAAAATCAATTGGTTTATTTTTATAACGCTTAGGAACAGTAACAGAACCGGCAAGTTCATTTAGAAGTTGTTCTGATTTTTTCATAATTAAGCTGTTCTCGTTAATGGTTATGCTCAATCGATCGCCCTGATTTAATTGTCTAGATTATATCATCTTTAATAATTATTTTTACCCACGGAGCGAGATTGGGAAAAAGTTGGG
>PFTH01000105.1 GCA_002789465.1 Candidatus Roizmanbacteria bacterium CG_4_9_14_0_8_um_filter_34_12
ATTTTAAACTCACTCGCCTTTTTTCATGCTCATCTTGCATTAGAAACAGGTTCTATTTCATGCTCATCTTGCATTGGACAAGACTCATTATCTTTAATGATAATAAGGGCATTATTATATTCCCTTATTAAAGAGATATGAATTTTCCCGTTATAAGAAGTGTATTTTATTGCATTGTCAATGATATTTAATATCGCTCTTCCCAAACGCTCTCTAAAACCTAACATTTGTATATGGGGAGTAATCGAGTTAATAACAGTAATTTGTTTTTTTATAGCTAATTTTTGTGCGATTTCTGACATTTCATTTATTAATTCGGATAAATCAAACATGTTTCTCATATTTTCATTTGGTACTTCCGACCAGGCAAGATTCAATACATCTCTCAATGTTGTTGTTAACCGATCTGTTTCAATAATAGAGTCTTTAATAATTTTTTTATATTCGTCATTTAATCGTTCTTTTTGCAACGTTACCTCAAAACTACTACGAAGGGTTGTGATGGGAGTTTTCATTTCATGAGCAACATCGGCAATAAATTGACGTTCCCGTTTGAAAGCTGTATCAAGTCGATTAAGTAATTCGTTAAACGATAATGCTAATTTTCCTATTTCATCATCACTTTTAATGGATAAAATCCGTTTGTCAAGATTTTTACTTGATATTTGGCGTATTTGTAAAGAAAAGTTTGTAATTGATTGAGTAATTTTATATATAGTAATAAATCCTATTACGGATAGTATTAAAAATAAAATACCAAGAACATATGCGCTGTATTTATACTGATATATATGTACAGTAAGAATGATAAAAAAACCAAGCAAGGCGAGACTCACAACATACCAAAAAAAGAGTTTAAATCTTAGGCTTTCTGTTTTTTTCATGTTTGAGGTTTTTTGTCTGTTGCCATATATCCAACTCCATGAAGAGTATGGATAAGAGGTACTTTATAACCTTTATCAATTTTTTTTCGCAGTGTTCCAATAAACACGTCAACTACATTAGAAAGACTTTCAAAATTATAATCCCAAACATGTTCTATAACCTGTGTTCTGGTAACAACTTCATTTTTTTGTCGAAGCAGTAGTTCTAAAATAGCAAATTCTTTTGGAGTCAATTTGATCATTTTTCCATTTCTCTTAACTATATGCTTGAGAGGATCAACTTCTAAATCATCGATTGTAAGATTGTTCGTAACTTGATGGTAACTTCTCCGTAGAAGTGCATTGATCCGCGCTTTGAGTTCTGCAAATACAAACGGTTTTGTGAGATAGTCATCAGCCCCGGAATTCAGTCCTTCAACTTTATCATCAACTTCACTTTTTGCAGTCAACATAAGCACTGGTGTCTCTTTTTTTAGTTCGCGGAGTTTTTTACAAAGTTCAATTCCGGATAATTTGGGAAGCATCACATCAAGAATGATAACATCATAGGTTTCTTCTTTTGCAAGATATAAACCCTCTTCACCATCAAATGCTGAATCCACAGCAAAACCCTGTTCAATCAGGCCTTTTTTTATAAAATAAGAAAGCCTTTTTTCATCTTCAACTAATAGAATCTTCATTGATGTTCTTACAATATTAAAAAGTTAAATTATTGTAAAGCTTAAACTATTACCTGTCAAGTAGAAGTTTTAACAATTATAATTAAATAAATTAAGAAAAATACCATATAAATTTGCTATGATATTTACATGCTTTCACATACGCCTCCATCAGTAAATTCTGTCCTTTGGTCATATAATTTAAATGAAATTAATGTTCAAAAAGATAAAAAAATCATCATTTCTCAAGTTCTTAATTTTGGTTCAGAGGAAGCAATTAAGTGGTTGTTTAAACAATATGGATTTGCCACTGTTGAACAAGTAGCCAATACTATTCCTCTTTTTCAGTGGAATAAAAAATCATTATCACTCTGGAAGACTATCCTTTCTATTAATCCCAAAAAAAGAATTTCCTAAAAATGAAAAACCTTAAACTATCGATATTGTCTGAAAAAAGAAAGAAAATTCTTCCATTCTTTGTTTCATTGAAAGAAGAGTTTTATCTCGCCGGAGGCACTGGTCTTGCGCTTCAAATTGGACACAGAGAAAGTCTTGATTTCGATTTTTTTTCACCTCATTCTTTTAATGCCAATGAGATGGTTCAGCGCTTGTCAACGATTTTTGGTAGTAAATCATTTAACATAACGCAAGTTGAAAAAAATACGCTATCAATAAACTTGTATTCAGAAATAAAAATAAGTTTTATGACATATGAATATAAACTTATAAATTCATTATTGTTGACAGAATATATAAATATCGCATCAATCCCTGACATCGCCTGTATAAAATTATCCGCAATTATGCAACGCTGTGCATTAAAGGATTATGTGGATCTATACGAAATTATGAAAACATATTCGCTCCCTCAATTACTTTCATTTGCGAAAACGAAGTATCCAACAGTTGACTCAACGATTATTCTAAAAGGTCTTAGTTATCTTGATGATGTTATTGATGAACCACTCATATACAAAACAGGGCAATTAAAACCTCAAATTAACACACTAAAACTTTTTTTTCAAAAAGAAGTAAAAAAATATATAGAATCTATCATCCTTTGACTTTGAATATGTAATTATAAATCAGCGCCTAGCGCCAAAGGTAACTGTTATTTGTAGATTTTTCAAAAGATCAACTCGTTTAGGTTCGTGTTTCTGTTCCATAAAATTTTACCCGATCTCCCCTAAACATTAAGTCAATTTCACCAGTCGCACCGTTTCTGTGTTTCGCAATATACAGTTTAATTAGTTTTTTGCTTTGATCAAGTAAATCTTCATTATCATCCTCTTGATATAAAAACATCACCACGTCCGCGTCCTGTTCGATGGCTCCGGATTCGCGCAGATCTGCCAACTGCGGTTTTTTTGAACCACGCTGCTCTACTGCGCGAGATAGCTGCGAAATTGCCAAAACCGGTATTTTTAATTCACGTGCTAAATTTTTCAACCCCTGAGACACAAACGAGACCTCCTGAACGCGTGAATCAAAACGTTTTCCAGCGTCAGCCAATTGCAGATAATCAACAATAATTAATTTCACATCGCGTTCAACCTTTAATTTCCGGGCTTTGGTACGCATCTCAATAATTGTACTTCCTGGTGTATCGTCAATATAAATGGGCGCTTCAGAGAGCTCTCCCATTGCCTCGGTTAAACGGCTGTAATCATCATCGGAAAGTTTTCCGGTTTTTAATCGCCACGCATCAATATCTGCCTGTCCAACCAATAATCTGTCAACCAACTCTTCCTTACTCATTTCCAAAGAAAAGAAACCAACCGGCTTTTTTTCTTTTGTGGCAACGTAGAGAGCCATATTCAATGCAAGAGTTGTTTTACCAATTCCAGGACGAGCGGCAAGAATCAGTAAATTTGAATCCTGCATTCCTGCCAACTTATTATCAAGTTGGGTAAATCCAGTAGTTAAACCTCGTAGCCCAGAACCACTTTTCATAAACTCCTCAAGACGTTCAAAACTTTCTGCTAAAACTGATTTAAGTTCAATAAAATCTCGATGCATATGTTGTTGAGACAATGCAAAAATATCAGTCTCTGCCGAATCAAGTAGAATTTTTACATCCCCATCTTCAGCAAAAGCTTTTTCAGTGATTCGTGAAGACATAGTGATTAATCTTCGTTTTGTATATTGATCTTTAACTATCCGTCCATAATGTTCAACATAAGCAGAGCTTGGAACCGTGTTGATTAAATCAGAAAGATATGCAGTTCCACCGACTTTTTTTAAACTTCCTTCGTGTTGAAGTTCGTTTTTTAGAGTGATAACATCAATTGGACTTTGTTTCTCAAATAATGTTATCATCGCAGTATAGATAAGACTATGTTCAGGAAGATAAAAATGTTCAGGAAGTAAAGACTCTGCCACTGTATTAATAGCAGCCGAGTCTAACAACACCGCACCTAAAACTGATTTTTCCGCATCAAGATCTTGAGGGGGAATTTTAACATTATTTGATGAAGACACCATAATTGATTTCTAATTTCTAATCAATCTAATTGACCTAATCAATGTCCAATAACCAAATTCCAATTGGGAATTGGGATTTGTTTAGAAATTAGATCAATTAGGTTAATTAAATTAATTACTGATTTCCATTACCACAACTCTCATCGTTTCGCTAATATCTTCTTTTTTTAATATTAATTTATCTATTGATTGAACTGACTCTTGACCAATTTTTTTCAAAAATTCTTCCACTCCCACTAATTCTTTAAAATTATCCTGATTGAGTTTAGAAGTATTGTAGTGCATTGGAATGACAATTGACGGTTCAAGCTCTTTGATCAACTCAATTGCTTCGTTAGCGTCAAGCGTAAACCTACCCCCAACTGGAACCATTAATACACCAACATCTCCAATTTCGTCTAACGTACTATCATCAGGCATCACTCCAAGATCGCCACAATGAACAATAGAAATTCCCTCAACTTCAATTTTATAAATATTGTTTTCACCACGTTCCACCCCTTTTTGCTTATCATGAAATGATTGAAATCCAAAAACCCGTATTCCCTTTTTTTCAAACTGTCCCGGCCAGTCAATGACAAGAGGATTACCACTAATGTTATCTACCTGACTGTGATCGGCATGATTATGTGAGACTGTAACAATATCCGCCTCTATTTTTGGAAACGGTAATCCAACCATTTTTTCGTTAAATGGATCTGTCACTAATTTTGCTTCTTTTGATTTGATTAAAAAAGATGAGTGTCCGAAATATTTGATTTCCATAGTGTCATAAAGATAGCAAAACTAAATAAAAATTGCAATCTTAAATCTTATATCATAAATCTTAAATCAAATTGAACTTGAATCTTTTTTTTATTTACATACATTTCTCTTTATATCTTCTTTTTATTTTTCCGGTAACTTATCTATTTGTTTAAGTAAGTTCCCAACTGTATTATCAAAAACATAATCAGAAATCGATTCAGTTGCCTGATTGGCAGTTCTGTTTATGGTTTTTGTGGCAACGCCAAGTATTTCATTTGCCCACGCTTGAGTATTGGTGTTAATTTCGTCTAATAAATTTGGTCCAGATTTATTTAACTCCTTTTTAATTTTATCACCTAAAACATTAGGTCGAGTTTTTGTCAGAATGGTTTTTTTCGCGATGGTTGCCAAAGTAAAGCCCGTGGCAACAAGACAAACTAAAATAATTAGTTTAAGAATCATTGGTGAATAATCTTTTTTCTTTTCTAAAGGCTGTACCATAGATATAAGTATATATAGTTGACGCAAAACGAAATGTCCGTTTTTGTCATTCCCTCGTAGGAGGGAATCCAGACACAATATACATTATAAATAAGGTAATTATAGACTAGATCCCCGTCTTTACGGGGATGACATTTTGTTTTGCGGTTACTATATGATAAAATATGAAGAGTTTTCTTAAAAATCAAGATGGTTGGTGAACGTAGCTCAACCTGGTAGAGCATTAGCCTGTGGAGCTAATGGTTGGGGGTTCAAATCCCCTCGTTCACCCCATCTTGATTTTTTTGTTGCGGGTTTTTACCCCGAACTCACGCTCTTGCGACGCGAAGACATAGACTTCGGGAGCAAGTAAGTGTAGTTTGGGGCAAATCCCGTCAGTCACCCATTTTTTGTTTCCTCACATATGGTCAGACTAACTTGCTATAATTACCTACTAATTTTCGTAAACAGCCAGCTAGGTCCTATCAATCATGCATAAACTTAGCTCTAGTTTTTAGTACTTTAACGAAGGCTCTAACCTCTGATATAATCTTTGTATGAATTTAGTTTTGTCTTCAAAGATATATCTTAGTAACTCAAAAATAAAAAACGCGGGAAGAGGTATTTTTGCAGCACAAAATATAAAAAAAGATGAGGTTATAGAAATATGCCCAATTATTTTGATAGAAGAGAAAGAAGTCTCAGATTTAAGAAAAACAGAACTTCATAATTATTACTTCATGTGGGGAGATGATAAAACAAATCATAAGGCTGCAATCTGCTTAGGGTTTGGTTCACTTTATAATCATTCATATTCACCTAACGCCACATATCACAAGAAAAAAAAGATTGTCTTATTGAATTCATTGCAATTAAAGACATAAATAAAGATGAAGAAATTAGCGTTAATTACAATTACGGGAACCCTGATGATAAATCAAAATTATGGATTGAGAAAATACCATCGTATTAGATAGTGTTTTTATAAAAGTTTTTGTAGTCTCTTTTCAACCCCTCAATTAAAGGAATAAAATCAATTCCATATTTTTTAATCTTATTATTAGAAACGATAAGATTTTCGTTATCAAAAGGAAATTCTTCTTCTCTAAAGTTTTTACCAATTGCCTTAGGATTAAGTGTGATAATGGGTTTTTTACCAACGATTTTACCCATTTCTTCCACCAATCCAACTAACGTAATTGATTCATTTCCAGCAACATTGAACGCACCCCGAATTCTATTTTCTGCTAATGTAACGATCGCCCGAGCCACTTCATCGACAAACACAAACTGAGCAACACCAAGGCCGTTCCCTGGAAGAACTAACGGGATTCCTTTTTTTATCCGAGAATAAATAAAGTTTTCCCGGTCACAATAATTTTTTGGGCCAAGAATATATGCCGGTCGAATTATTCCATAGTTTATTCCACTTTTTGCTAAAACTTTTTCACATTCAACTTTACCTTTCCCATAATCTCCAAAGGATGGCCAGTCACCAATTGGCGATTCTTCCGTTAATGGAAAAATCTCGGTTTTTTTATATGCGGCAACCGTTCCAAAATGTAAAAAATAATCAAATTTTAAATCCTCTATTGCCTTTTTTGTTTGTGACCCAACATAAGCGCAAGTATCAATAACAATATCAAACTTTTCTTTCAATTTATCAAAACCTTGTCCCCTATCTCCTTTAACAAAACGCACTTCTTGAGGATATTTTGAACTAATTCCTCCTCGATTAAAAACAGTAAGTTTATGTTTTTTTCTAAGAAGAAGGGAGACAACATGAGGACCAACAAACCTCGAACCACCAATAATTAAGATTTTCATTTGTTTACTATTATATAGAATTATTTATTTTCATCAACTACACTCTATGAATTTAACTCTGAACCCGCATGACCCATCAGACCCATCGTGATTTTTGGTATAATATCTTCATATGTATAATTGGTCTACAGATACAACAGAACTGAAGAAAGATCCTGAAAAATATACTATTTGGAAGTTGGAACAACTGATTGATTATGGGTTAGATGGAGAAAAACTTAATAAAAAACTCTTGATAAAATACTGGGATAAACTACAAATTGATCCCAAAAAACGCGACGCTTTAGCTTTTTTCTTATGGGAAAAACAATCCTAACCAAACGACAGCAACAACTTCTTACATTGCTGTTTGCAGACAGCTATATAAAAAAACATTTCTATTTAACCGGTGGCACTGCACTTTCCGAATATTACTTACATCATCGTTTATCTGAAGATTTAGACCTTTTTTCTTCTGAAGAAGTTGATCCGAAAGGAGTTGAAATTATTCTTAAAAAAATTAAGAAGAAAATAAATTTCAAAAAAATCGTTTATCAAAACCATTTCAACAGAAACCTTTTCTTTTTGCATTTTAACGACGAAATATTAAAAACTGAATTCACTTATTACCCTTTTGAGCAAATAGAAAAACCAAATAACATGGAAAATATAAAAATTGATTCTCTATTTGATATCGCTGTAAATAAAGCCGATACAATTATTACTAATCCACGCAGTCGTGATTTTATTGACTTGTATTTAATAATAAATTTAAAAAAATGGCAATTTAATAAACTAATTAAAGACGCACGAATAAAATTCGATAAATATGTCGATCCATTGCAAATCACCGAACAACTTTTACAAGCCACTAAAGTAAGAGATTATCCACGGATGATTGTTCCTTTAGAAAACAAAAAGTGGCAAAATTTTTGGCTTAACGAAGCAAGAAAACTTAAAGATCAGATTTTTAAATAATTTCGTCTATACTTCTCTTCGCCAAGTTATTTGTTGCTCCGAAAAATCAACCTAGGCTCGCCATCACCATAATAATTTTCTTTCCAAGAAGTAATTTCAAAACCGTTTTTAAGATATAAAATAATGGCTACGATATTTTTTGGATGAGTATGCAAGTAAATATTATTACCTTTAGCCAGCGCTAATAATTTTTTTACGATAACTTTTCCAAAACCTTTTCCTTGGTATTTTGGTAAAACAATTATTTGTTTCACCTCTACCCCATCATCTTGATGTTCATATGCAAACCTCGTAATCCCGAACTTACGCTCGGGGCATTTTGACAATCACTACGTGATTAACCTCTATTCATCTCTAGGTTCAGATGAGAGAATTTTCTGATTACGGGGTAAAAAGACCAACCAGAATATTTTTTTCATAAACCAAATACACTTCGCAACCCTTAAGAAAACCCAAAGTTAGTTTGACTGATGTCGATGGAAAATCAAAGTCACGATTAAATGCCTCAATATCCATTTGATAAAGTAATTCCCCGTATTCTTCAGGGTTGACTTTTTTAAACTCCATGAGTTAATTATACATAACTACCAATCACCCTTCATAAAATGATCTTCTGATATCTAAAAACCACACAACTATGCCCCCGATTTGGATTAATCCTACAGAAGCACTTTTTATTGTTCATGGAATATCTCTTCAAAAAATTGCAGGAAAGGAAAAATATATTTACAATATTGGACGAGCTAAACTTACGCGTCAAAACAATAATTATCAAGTTAAAATTATTCCTGATCCAATCCTCACTCCTGATGATTTTTTAGATAAAAATGGAGTTCCATTAGTAGAAGAATTACATCCAGACCTTAGGCGGGTTGTTTATTCTTGCGGTGGAGTAATTAAAAAACAAACCCCAAACAGACTATCATTATATGTGAATGTAGGAGATAGAACCACTTTTGAAGTTGAATTTTCTTTGAAAGAACTGAAAAAAGGACTTTTTTCCTAATCATCCAACTCAATATCAAGACTTTTCAACAACGCAGTGGCTTCGGAAAGAGAAAATTTTGCCCTGCATTTTTCAAAAATACAATTTTCAAACTCCTTATCCTGGATTTTCTAATTTGTGTAAGTTAATCCCACAAATTTTTTTTTATAAAAAGATTGTTTTTAGCTGATAGTAGATCCATTTGAGTTATTTCGGGCAACTAAATTGAAATAATAAAAATACTTTTCCCACCAATCATCAGACGATTGATAAATATTGTCACCAAAAAAATCATCAACCAAGACTTCCCTTATTCGTAAAATTTCCTGAAGACGAATGTTATTTTTTTTATCACAGACGGTAAAGTCAATCAATTCAAGTGCACGATAAAAAGCCATTTGACTCATCTCTTGATTTTTTTTCTTACGCCAATTAATAGCTCTGCCAACCTCTGCACCAATATTTGCCATTTGCTCATAAATCGAGAATTCTTTCCAACGCGGTTGCAAGTTTTTATGGTAGATCGTCATTTCTTTATTAGTTTATTAACAATTGCTTTGATTTTATTTCGTATATTTTCATCATCGACACTACGGGAAAAATTATTCATTCTTGGACGTAAATTAATCATCGAATCAAACTCGATAAAATCATCACCTGCCAAGTTCGGATAAAAATTAATTCCCCACAAATCATCTTGATTCGAACCTAAATCAAGTAGGTATCTTTCTTCATCAGCATGCATTGCCGCATCAATTATGATAATTTCCTTTTTTATATCAACCACCGCTTTTACCAATCCTCCCAACAACGTAACATTCATTTTTTTTAGTTCTTGTTTCGAAGTCGGTTTATCAATTAGTTTCATAAAAGTATTATATACGATCTAAAACAACTTTATTATTCAGTTATTTTTCAGAATTGAGATATAATATTTTTAAATTAAAAGTTTATTTTAAGAATATGATTCATTATTGGGGTTATTCTCATGGAAATTATTTTTCACCGAGATTTGGATTACTTGGTTTTTTTGTTTCTCTACTTCCTTGGATTTTTATTATTGGAATTCTTATCGCCATCATACGTCAAAATCACGTTTTAGAAACAGAGGTTCCAACTAAGAAAGTTGATGACCAAAACAACAATTTGGAAATTGTCAAAACCCGTTATGCCAAGGGTGAGATTGATAAAAAAGAATTCGAGCAACTGAAAAAAGATTTAGCTTAAAAAGAAAGGTTTTATGTCTTGTAAATGTCTTTCAACATGTTTTTCCGCGTGTCTTCTTATTTGAATATATTTCATAGATTAATTTAAAATATTACCAATAATCTTTTAATGCAAGAATTTTTATTCCCTTAATTTTCTTTTTCTGATGTTTTTGATTAGCGGTTACTAAAGATCCACTCATTTTTTTGGCTAAAGCGATAAATGAAGCATCATAATAAGTCATATTATTTTGATAAGCAATTTCCATTGTCATTTCGGCAACTGATAGATCTTCCGGAATAAATTTAAGCGGTAAGGTGTAAAAACGTTCGCATAAGCGCAGTAAAATCGGAAGTTCTAATTTTTTGTACAATAAGGCATTACTAATCTCATATTTTGAAAGTTCTGGCATCACCAACTCAATCAAATTGTTTTGTGCTTTTTTCATTATTCTATCAACCAAATCAATATCATTTTCGTTTTCTTGATGAAGCCATTTTATGGCTACTGAAGAGTCAATAACAAGTATTTGTTGTTTCATGTTTTTAATGTCTTTGCCTATCTTCAATAATAAATTCAGAGAGTTTAATTTTTTTACCTTGCGCAGAAATTATTCTTGCTTCATGAATTGCTTTCCATACCTTCTCCCAATTAACTTTATCCTCTTGTTTGGATTCAAAGGGTTTGATAACCAACTCTTTTCCATCTGTCACCTTGATGGAAACAATGGATTTAGGTTGCGCCCATGTTATTAGTTGCCGAACTTCGTCGGGAATTGTAATTTGATAACGATCGCGCACAACGGCAATTGTTTGCATAATATGCAGAATATCAGAAAATCAGAATTTTGTCAAATGAAGGTTAAAATAATCGCGGATTTTTTACCAAAACTTCGGCAACCGGTCCGGTTGCCAAATTATGGTATACTCGAGGGTAATATGATAACCGCTTTTGCACAAAAACACCAACTCCCCGCATTTCGGATCACTCAGTTTAATCAAGCGTTTTATAAGGAGGTTATTTCTTCATTTGATGAATTAACAACTTGGCCAAAAGAACTTCGAGAAAAATAAAAAAAGTTGTGACTTTTTCAACCATTTCTCCCATCAAACAATTAAAGTCCCTTGATGATGGAACGGAAAAAGTTTTGTTTAAAAGATTGTCTGATAAAAAATTATTTGAATCCGTACTTATGCAACATAAAGACGGCCGAAATACCGTCTGCGTCAGTTGCATGATCGGATGTCCTTTGGGTTGCAAGTTTTGTGCTACAGGAAAAATGAAATTTATTGGAAACCTTAGTTCTCAAGAAATTATTGATCAAGCGCTTTATTTCGCAAGAATCTTAACAAAACAAAATCAAACTATCACCAATATTGTCTTTATGGGAATGGGAGAGCCACTTCTTAATCTCGAACAGGTCTTGGGTGCGATAAAAATATTTAATGATCCAGAATTTATGGGTTATGGTATTAGAAGAATTACCATCTCAACTTCAGGAATTACACCAAAAATATACGAGCTAATGAAAAGTGGTTATAAAGGAAGATTAGCCCTAAGCTTACATGCTCCAGATCAAAAACTAAGAGAAACCATTATGCCAATTGCAAAAAAATATCTATTACCGGAATTAATATCAACTGTCAAAGCATTTGCCACCCGCACTCAACTACGCGTCAGTTATGAATATATTCTTATTGACCAATTAAATGACCAACCAAAACACGCTCGAGCATTGGCTAAATTAATTGGTTCACCCCGTAACCTTGAGTATATGCCCGGAACATTTTCACGATCACTCCGTGATAAACACATATCTATTTCTAGGTTAAACAAAAAAGCTTTACGGTTACGGGGTAAAAAAAATTCGGAGCTTGTACATGTAAATTTAATTCCGTTTAATCCTGTTATTGAAACAGATTTTAAACGCTCACCTTTAAAGTCAGTTTATTCTTTTGCACATACTCTTACAGATTTGGGGATTTCAAATACTGTCCGTGTAACAATGGGAAATGATATCAAAGCCGCCTGCGGACAACTGGCAACAGAATAAGTGTCATTCTGGGGAGGAACACTGAGCGAGCAAAGCGAGTCGAAGTGGACGACTCCAGAATCAAACTAAGTAGATTCTGGACAATCGGAAGTGGTGCTAGAATGACATAGAAAAATATTTATCCTAAAACCGGAAGGATAAATTTTTCCTTTAAAAATTTTTTGTACAATTCTATTGAATCTCCGTGATCAAAGGCGATTTCTTCTTTTGGTGGAAGCTTATCCAAATCAAACCATCCAAGCTTAGTCACTTCCTCATCAGAGGTCTTCATTTGTTTGACAGCTTTGGCGATAAAAATCATGTCGACATTTTGTTTATCTTCTTTAGGTCGTTTCGGATTATCGTTGATTCGAAATAGCAATACATCGCCAACTTCCCACCCGCTCTCCTCCATCACTTCTCGTTTAATAGCTTGAGTTAAATTTTCATCCCGACCTAAATAGCCTCCCAGCAAGCCCCATTTACCGAATTCCGGAATTGGTTTTCCATTATATGTCCCCCTTTTTCCAAGAAGAATTTTATTGTCTTTAATAACAATCGCGTTAACCGTCACATGACGCAAAAAGGCTTTACCGTTATCTTCAAAAAGACAAGTTAGCATTTGATTATTCTTAAATATATAAAAATATTATTTAAAATAAATAAGGGTCTAGATTACTTTAGCATCTAATATATGCTAAGATAGATTATCTAGACAATGAAAAACAAGTATATTTATGAGTCCCATATTACAGAGTCAAAATTTAGAGAAATATTAAGATATTTTTCTTTAGATTTTGACGCATCCTAATGTTTATAGTTAACTAAACTAACAAGAAAAACAATTAATAAATTGTATCATACGTTTAGAATTAGAATTTATCAAATAGAAGAAAATCAATCAAGTAAAATTAACGGAGAGATTGAAGTTGATGAATCATATTTTGGAGCAAGAAGAGTTAGAGGTAAGAAAGGAAGAGGAGCATTGGGCAAAGTACCGGTTGTTGGTCTTTTGAAACGAAACGGTAAAGTATTTACTCAGATCATAAAAAACTGTAAAAGACATGAACTTATGCC
>PFTH01000184.1 GCA_002789465.1 Candidatus Roizmanbacteria bacterium CG_4_9_14_0_8_um_filter_34_12
TAAAACAAAAAAGGCCAGATGGATGGGAATATCCTATTAAGTATTGAGGAGTACTACTTATGGTATTTGTACCGAAAGTTGCGCATAATTTATACTCTTTACTGCCAACAATTTGATACTGATATTCTATATCCGTTTCAGGATCAGTTGGTACTTTTATATTTCCACTATTATTATATTTTGCAGAAGCCTCAAGAACAGTGGATGGTAATACTTTATTTGTATTGTAGTAGGAATTGACCCAATTTTTAATCTGCTGAACATCTTGGATTCTTTTTTCATCAAACCTTTTATTTCGAGCAGCTTGAGGAGAGCCTCCATCCATAAATCCATAAATGACAGTTGATAAAACTATTAATGAAAGTATGATCATGGTGATTTTATTTTTTTTCATACAGTTGTTTTACGATCCTCACGGACCTCTTGTAATAAAAACATACAGATTGATCCTGGGATAAGTAAATTAACAAGTAAATGAGGAATGGTTCTGGTAGAAGTTGTTGCCCCCAGAAAACCAAAGACTGTGGTAATGAGCATTGTAATCATATATAAAAAATTGACTACAATGGTAAAGTACATTAGTATCTTTCGGGTTTTTATATTACGAACTCCTGGATTAATTTCAACTTGTTTATCTAACGATATAAATAATCCAATAAAAAACGGATATGCAACAACTATAGCCGCTAAATATCCTTGTAAAAATGTGCTATTAATTACACTCATATAATCATAAGATAAACTCTTAGCAAGATTGTCAGGTATATGTTTATCAATTGCATAATTCCAGATACTACCCATGGCAATAGACCAAATCCATAGTGTTATAAAAAGTAAAACATATTGAAAACTAATCCACATATTAAATCTAGGAACAGGTGGAGGAGGAAGGATAGTTGGCGTTGATGGAGATGTAGGCAATAATGCTTCCTGCACTTCTGCTATTTGCCAACCATTTTTAACTAATTGTTCTTTGATTGTTTCATCTGAAACATTCATTGATCTTAACTTCGTTATATATGTAGTTAGATTCGGATTAACCATTTAATTTATACTACAAAAATTTTAAATCTATTACAAATGAATATAAAAATTTTGATATCCTTTTCGCTATTTTAAATTCAATAAGAGATAATAATTCTCTTATTAATTGTTAAACAATAATGTCTACCCCTATGGGACAAGGGACTTATATTATTGGTTTGAATACAGTGAATTAGATGATGTGGTAATTAATAATTTGGGTACGAAGTTCATCCGCCCAGTCACCCATAAGAAAGTTTAGAGCTTCAGAACAATCTTCTAAGAAGACTTGAAACTACTTAAACAATGTCAATCCGCAGAGGGTTGGATAAGAGGATGTTTTTGAGACTAAATTTTAATCAATAAATAAACCTGTTTTTTTATAAAGATCAATTACAGAATCTTTAAATGGATCATTAAACATAAACCTATCACCTTCAACTACCATCCAGTTAAGAAAATCGGCTAAATCTAAAGGTAAGGGTATTCCCT
>PFTH01000210.1 GCA_002789465.1 Candidatus Roizmanbacteria bacterium CG_4_9_14_0_8_um_filter_34_12
AATTATTGATTTAACATTTCTTTTTCCACAAAATTTACCCATCGAATGATACTTTCATTAAGAGTTTCTGGTGTTAAAAATTCTGGTAATTCTTTAATAAGATTAACGATTGAAATGTTTCTAAATTTATCAGCCATCGAGTTAAGTTCGAGATTTGGATTAAGACTAAGAACGATACTTTCAATTGTCGCAACCGTTCTAAAATACCTTAAAGTATTGGGAGGAACTACTGCTTGATATTTTTGTAATATTTTTAAAGTTTCCATCAATTTTTTACCAATAATTTGAGAAGTACCCTTGATTTTTCCCTCATTAAAAAGCTTTAGGGTTTTTTTAACAATTTTGTCATGTTCTTTTTTAAAACTATTCAAATCGGTTACTTTTGAAATATCACACAGATGAATTAGAGCATCAAAAGAATTTTCTGTATCTTCATACAACACTGATCGGACATATCTTAAGCAGGCGATTCGCTCCTTTCTGGTTAGTTTTCCAACAATACCGAAATCAATATAAACTAAACCTTTATTTTTGGTAAAGATAATATTGGCAGGATGAGGGTCGGCATGAAAAAAACCATCAATATAAATCTGTTTTATGCTTCCTTTTAAAATTTTAATGGCGATTTTTTCTTTAGAAAAACCCATTTGTTTAAGATTTTTTAAGATAATATGATCATTGTTTTTTAGCGCTAACAGAATTGAACTAATGGTTATTCCTTCGATATATTGAGCGGTTAATATTTTTTGGGAACAAAAGTTCTTATAAACAGAAGGAGCAGTAATGGAGTCAATACTATTTTTTGTTTTCTGGTAGAACTCATCCGTATAGTTGGCCTCAACTAAATAATCCAACTCTTCTTTAGTCCAGTTTTCGAACTCTTTTATTAGAGGAGATAATTTATTTGGACCAAAAGGAAAAAGATCGACAATTTTAGCGATAAGTTTCATTAAACCAATGTCTCTTTCTACAATTTCTTTAATCTGAGGCCTTTGAATTTTTATGGCCACTTTTTCGCCTGTTTTTAAGTAAGCTTCATGAACTTGTCCGAATGATGCAGCAGCGACAGGTTTTTTTATAAAGGTTTTAAAAAGACTGTCAGGACGAGATGAAAATTCTTTTTGGAATGTTTTAACCACTTCATCATAAGAGAAAGGAGGAACATTTTCCAAAAGAAAAAAAAGTTCTTGGCAATAAAAAATAGGTAAGAAATCAGGTCGAAGAGAAAGCAGTTGACCGAACTTGATAAAAACCGACCCTAATTTTTCTAAAGTTTTCCGTAAAAGAATCGCTCTTTTTTCCTCCGTCGCTTTTTCATTTCCTTTAAGCCTTATAAAGGCGCGCCAAAAGAAGATAATAAAAACAAAAATAATCTCAGTCAGTCTTTTCAGTCTCTTTTTAATTTCTGTCATTTTTTCTACAGTCATCGCAAACAACTATTTTGCGAGATGATTTTTCAAAAAAGGCAATATTGGCGTTTTCACCTTTAATTAATTTTTTATCACAAATATAACAGGCAGTATTTTTCCCTAAGATAATCGGGTGGTAGGCGAGAACCTCTTCTTTCTTTTTCTTTAGGTGTTCCCGAATTTTATCGTCAATAATCTCAAAAACATCTCCTGATAATTCTGAATAGTCTTCGATCAGGCTTCGGACAAAATTGGATATCGTTACTCGGTGTTTTTTGGCTTTTTGAGAAATCTTATCATAAAGCTCTTCAGATACCCGGGCATGAAGTACTTTTTGTTTATTTTTCATAGTTTTTAATTAATAAATTACAACGTATACATTGTATACAAAGATATTGTTCTTGTCAAGAATATAAACAAGAATATAAATAAGTTTAAGTAGTATTATATCAGGTGATATTAACGATGATGTTTTGTCCTTCGACGTCTTTGCCGTTCATTCCCAAGCGGGCTTTTTTAGCCTCTGATTCTTTGGAAAAGGTAATATAACCAAATCCTTTTGATCTTCCAGTATTAGCCTCAGAGACAATCTCAACATTAGTGATTTTTCCGTAATGGACAAAAAGATCCTTTAAAGAATAACCACTCATTGAAAAAGGCAGGTTGCCAACAAAGATTTTATTTTTGTTCATAGTTTTTAATGAATAATTACATTATCTCATATCTTTATCTCATCTTCCATTCAATTAGTGTTTTTTCTCCAAGATTATAAACTTTGTCTTTTTTATCTGAGATATAAGACGCTGATACTTCTCCTATAAAAATAGTATGATCGCCGGTATCTAATGTTTTGATTACCTGGCATTCAAAACACGCGATCGAGTTTTCAATAATTGGCGGTCTCACTTTTTTTGATGGAACTGTTTTTAATTTACAGTTTTTTA
>PFTH01000152.1 GCA_002789465.1 Candidatus Roizmanbacteria bacterium CG_4_9_14_0_8_um_filter_34_12
GTAATTATAGACTAGATCCCCGTCTTTACGGGGATGACATTTTGTTTTGCGGTTACTATAATCAATGGAGATCAACATTATCTGACAGGAAGTTCTCTCAAGTTTGCGCGGAACTGGTATCAAGATAAGCCTTGGAATATTGCTTTTGGAATGATTGAACAACCTCGTTCAATTGAGTATGAAGTTTTGCAAAAAAGAGAACCTTATGTGTCATATCCCCCAGGTTCAGTTCTACCAAATTATCTTATTTCTCAAATTTTCCAAAAAGAACCAACTGTATCTATGGTAATGGGTTTTAATCTTTTCAGTCATATTACAACAGCTTTATTACTAACATATATTGCCTATTTTTTATTACACAAAGAAAGTAAGTCAAAACTATTACCATATTCACTATCATGGATTCCCGGAACTGTATTTTTATTACTCCCAGGTGTATTATTTTGGCAACAAAATGTATATTTTGCTGATCAAGCAGTTATTCTTCCTTATGTACTTACAATGTTTATTGAGATTGTTCGTGACTACGGTAATAATAAACGCGTAATCAAAATTTTAAATACTTTCCAAACTATAGTAATTATTTATGGATCAACGACTGATTATTTATTCTTCTTTTTACTATGTAATTTATTTATTAAGCGGTTGATACACGACAATCGTATCAAATCAATAAAGTCTTTTTTAATTATCAGTATAAAATTCTGGTGGCCAACAATTCTTGTGTATAGTTTGTTTTTTATTCAAGTTTGGCACTTAGGAGCATTAATCAAATTAAAAGGTAAGTTTTTCCAACGCACAGGAATGGAACTCGCTGAGAAAAAAATTGGATTGAAGTTTTTCGAAATGTTTTGGCTTCAACATATATTTAATGCTTATGGAAAACAAGCGTTTTGGCTTATTTGGATATCATTATTTAGTCCAGTTGCATGGATTATTACGTATGCGGTTTATATCAAAAACAAAATCACAAAAAATGAAAGTAAAAATATTCTTCGAATAATTATTTATAGTTTTACTTTAACTATACCTTTTTTTACACAAATTTATTTATTGCCCGAACATTCATATATGCATGATTTTTCTGCCTTAAAATTCAGTCTAATCATCTCCCTCGTTCCTGTTATTATTATTCCTGTTCAAATAGGACAGATATCGAGATTAACAACATTACAAAAATCAATCAGATTAATATTACAAATCTACTTTATTTCTCTAGTCGTCCTTATTCTTTTTTTTGTCAGATATCTATCTTTACACTCAAATCAAGAAGACTTTACACTACTAATAAATTACCTTTTATTTTCATCTCCAATATTTATTTTGGCATTTTTACTATCACCTAATATTGAAATAAATAAGAAAATTATTGTTTTCTCGATAATAATTTATACAATTTTATTTTTATATAAAGCATTTCCACAATATAAAGCTTTCTTTGGAAAGTCAGATAGTAATTATGAAAATATTGGAAACGCGATTCGAAAATGTGTCAAATATGACGACATATTAATTTCACCCATCTATAACGCTCCTTCAAATCCACCACAAATGTTAGCGTTTACAATGAAACCGATTCATAAA
>PFTH01000015.1:0-628 GCA_002789465.1 Candidatus Roizmanbacteria bacterium CG_4_9_14_0_8_um_filter_34_12
GGACAGAAGCTTGTAAAAACTAGTCTTTTTTTTAAGGAAAGACTAAACAATATAAAAAATAAAATTGAGAATATAAAAGAATTAATAAAACAAAAAGATTTTATTAATTTTGGTGAATTAGTAGAGAAAGAGGCGTTGGAGTTGCATGCGATTATGTTGACATCAGATCCACCAATTTTATATTTACAACCAAAATCAATTGAAATAATTCAAGCGGTTTGGCAGTGGAGAAGTGAAGGATTATCTGTTTATTTTACGATTGACGCTGGTCCAAATATTCATTTGATTTGTCAGGAGAAAGACCAAAAACAGTTAGTGGATAAACTACAAAAGATTAAGGGTATAAAATATATTGTTAATTCACCAACAGTCGGAACAAGGTTGACAAAAAAATATTTATTTTGATTAGTTCTGGATCCCCGTCTTCACGGGGATGACACAATCCTAAAAACTTAATAGTAGCTTGTTATTCGTTATTTAAAGATGAGGGATGTTAAGAGTACAACCGTCGGTTGTGCATTGAATAATGTTACCTCCAAGTACTTGATTGCTAATTACAGTAAATAGTACAAAGGCGACAATCACAAGAAGTAGTCCAATAACCGCATTAAGAATTTTTAGTTGTGCT
>PFTH01000015.1:639-1588 GCA_002789465.1 Candidatus Roizmanbacteria bacterium CG_4_9_14_0_8_um_filter_34_12
TTCCTTTTCTCCACTTGAATTAATCCAGTCAATTGCACCCATCAATAATTGAAATAAAGTCATTAGTGCTGCAACTACAATAACGAGTTGAATTCCCACAGAAAGTAGTCTTCCAATTCCAGCAATCGGATTACCTCCTGCAGGTGTTCCGGTTGGTGGCGCAATTGTACCAAAAATACTTCCAACATCTTGTGCGGGTAACATGATTAAAAAGGTAATGTTAAATTAAAAACAAAAGCAATGATCTTCATTATTAAATATGCACTGATAACAAAAACAAGCCCTATTATTGCAAACATTAAACTTTTTTGAGCTTTTTTAATATTTTCTGCATTTCCACCGGCAGTGAGATAAGTGAAAGCAGCAGATATAATTGTAACTAAAAAAAGAATAGCAGCTCCAATCATTAAAAGAGGAGTGATTAAGTTATAGATTACTCCAATGTTCATAAATTTTGCTGGAGCAAAACTTGTAGGATTAATAAATGAAGTAATGGTTGGTGGCATGTATAAATTTTATGGTAAATTAGGTATAATGTCAAATAATAAGAATTCACTGTCATTGCGAACCCGAGTATAGTCGAGGGTGAAGCAATCCCGTTAATATAGAGCGTCTTATTGGTAACGAGATTGCCACGTCATCCCGCTCAGCGGGATTTCTCGCAATGACATTGTTTTTGTTAAAAAACATATGATAAAGAAAAGCAATCTTCCTATTCATGTGGCAATTATTCCTGACGGTAACCGACGTTGGGCAAAAGAACATAATTTACCGACGTTTGAAGGTCATCGAAGAGGATATAATGTTGCCAACAAAATTGCCAAACACGCTCATAAGATGGGAATTCCAATTCTAACCTATTGGGCATTTTCAACTGAGAATTGGCTTCGTATAAAAGAAGAGGTGGGTTATTTAATGAAATTGTTTGAAAAAGGAATTAATCAACATT
>PFTH01000099.1 GCA_002789465.1 Candidatus Roizmanbacteria bacterium CG_4_9_14_0_8_um_filter_34_12
CGATACATTTTCGACATTGATGATAATGGAATACAGCTCGAAAATGTATGATATTTTCAGTAGAATACCGGGTCACAGGAGGTGGCTCGGTATGGCTAAAAGCCTATTAATATTTAACGAAAGCGATGAGGCTAAAAAGAGACAGTATGTTCTCGACTTCTATGAAAGGTTTGGGGAAGAAGCCACGAAGAAAGCCTTCCGGGTAGACAGAAAGCTCATCTATGTATGGAGAAAGAGACTGTCTGCCGGTCATGGTGTTTTATCTACATTAATACCATTTCCAACCACTCCACACACTCAGCGTGTTATGGAAACTAATTCGCTTGTGGTTGAAAAGATCCGACAGTTGCGGGAGAAAAGACCAAGATTGGGAAAAGAGAAGATTAAACCAATATTGGATAAATTCTGCTTTAACAAACATCCGCCAACTATCTCTGAATCAACCATCGGTAAGATTATTAAACGGAAGCACTTCTTCTTCCAGAAACAGGGAAGAATCTATCACCAGCCATCTGAAGCATATCTAAGAAGAATGAGGCTGAAAAAGACGAGACTGAGGGTCAGATATGCCCCTAAGCCTGTTAATTTTGGTCATATCCAGTCAGATGTAGTGGAGATTGTGGAGCATGGAGTTAAAAGATACCTGTTTGATGCTATTGATACCCGGATGAAGTTTGCCTTCAGCCATCCCTACAACCGTAACACTTCTGCCAATAACTGTGACTTCTATGATAAGTTCAAGTCAGTCTATCCCACGGCTATCACCTCGTGGCAGACGGATAACGGCAGTGAGAATCTGGGTCAGTTTGAAGAGAAGCTAAAAAAGGAAGGGATACCCCATTACTTCACCTATCCCCGGTGTCCTAAGATTAATGGAGTTGTTGAGCGGTTTAACAGGACCATTCAGGAGGAGTTTGTCCAGTGTTGTGATATACTTCCAGAAACCAGGGAATACAAGAAAGCTCCGGGAGAATATCTTCTTTTCTACAATACAGAGCGGGTTCATAAATCTTTGGGGCTAAAAAGTCCCTTGGATTATCTAATTACGGAAGGAGTAATGTCGAAAATGTCTATGACCCGTACATCCACTTGATTTATTATATAAAGGCTTATATATTTAAGTATTATGGATGACCAAACTAAAACTGATTTTTCAAGTGAAAATAAGACAGCTCAGGAAAGCACCAATAAGGACACAACCAATCAAGCTGACGTTATTATCAGTCTTGAACAACTGATCAAGGGGCACGCATCCAATATTGATCGACTTAAAGTCGAATTAAAGAAGTACAAGGAAATGTTAGATGATATATTTACTAATGATTCAGTGTATAAAGATCACTTGGAGAAAGTAAAAGAAGCAACAAAGATAAAAACTGCTACAAAGCAGCAAATTCTCAAACGTCCGGATGTTTCAGATCTGGCAAATAAGATAAAAGATATGAAAATAAGCGTAAAGGAACTGGAAGGAGCATTATCAGAATATCTGAGAGAATACC
>PFTH01000018.1 GCA_002789465.1 Candidatus Roizmanbacteria bacterium CG_4_9_14_0_8_um_filter_34_12
AATAATCAACCGAGCCCAATCCATAAAATCTCTCCAACGCAAACTCCAAATCCAGAAAACCGATTTGGAATATATACAAAAGATGCTGATTTTGATTGTATACCTGATTCAGTTGAAAAAGAAATCGGTCTTGATCCAAATAAAGATGAATGTATCCTCCGTGATTGCGATCCTGAAAAAAAGAGAAATGCAAAATATGATCAAGTTAATGTACTTTTTATTCTCGACTCATCCGGATCAATGGCTGCAAATACAACTGATGGTAAAAATAAAATTGAAGCTGCAAAAGAAGCAATTTCCTCCTATATTGCTCAAGCACCGGAAAATGTGAATTATGGCTTAATGGTTTATGGTCATAAAGGATCTAATTCACCCACAGATCGTCCCTTATCATGTGCTGGTATTGAAGTTTTATATCCTTTAGGAAAACCAAACAAACAAGAGTTATTAAAAGTGATTGCGAAGTTTAGTGCAACCGGATGGACACCAATTGCTGATTCGTTTGAAAAATCAACAACTGTATTTTCCGGTCATGAAGACGAAAATAACCATATTATTTTGGTCTCTGATGGTGAAGAAACCTGTGGCGGTGATCCTGTTACTGCTGCTAAAAGTCTTAAAGATAAAAAAATAGTTGTACAGATAGATGCGATTGGATTTGCAGTCGATGCTAAAACAAAATCTCAACTCGAGTCTATTGCACAAGTTGGCGGAGGAAAATATTATGAAGCGATTGACGCAGCCGGATTAAACGAAGCAATTAAAACTGCAGGACAAAATGTTATGATTGAAGCAAAATTTCGTTCTTGTTTAGTTGACGCCTATATTAAAGAACTATTAAATTGCCAATCCGATCGTACTCTTAAATTTACAAAATATGTTGGCACACAAATGGATGCAGCTTTGGGAATACGCGGGCACAAGCTTGGCGAATTCTCCATGGAACAGTATAATCTTTTGAAAGCTTCATGGGATCATCTCAATCCAGTTTGCCAAGCAATTCAGCAACAAACCAGTGACGCAGCGAAAAAGGCACAATCAGAAGCAGAAAAACAGTTAACTCAATAAAAAATTTATCCCCACATCGCTTTTAATTGTGGAAAACGTTCAATTCCGAGAAAATCCATATATGCTAAATTCCAACCAGTATGAAGAATTTCGTGATTATTTAATCCCCAGATCATTTGCAACGCTGGTACCGAAAATTTACTCCATTTAACCCTGACTTTAATTTTGTTAATATCTTGATGTGATAAAGTTTTCAACAATAATAGAGTTGATTCGTCAAACTTCAATATTAATTTCTCTTTGTTAAATTCTTCTGGATTTAGTAAATCAAGATATTCTTTATGTTTGTGTTTCAATTCTCCTGTTAAAATTCCATTAATATAGTCTCTCGTTACGTCAATCTGATGTATAAGATTTTTTCTTGGAGAATCTGACTTAACTCTTTCATTGTCAACAAGATGTACGTCTAATTTATCTTCTGGTACTCGCAGATAATAACACCGATTAATTTCCCGATGCATCAAAAAAGCGTTTACAAAACCCAACGCAATCGGATTAGTAATTTTCTTTTTCCTGATTATAATTTCTTGTTTTAAATTGTCCATATTTAAAAAT
>PFTH01000205.1 GCA_002789465.1 Candidatus Roizmanbacteria bacterium CG_4_9_14_0_8_um_filter_34_12
AAGATATTATTTGCATATTCGCATCATTCGCATCAGGCACCAGTCGGCGCCTGACTTTGTTGTTCTGTATTATTCGTATCATCTATTTTTTCTTTTCTCCAACCATACCAATATTGAAGTTGCAATAAACGGAGAAGAATAGGTTCCTGTAATTGTACCGATCAACAAAGTTAGTACAAAAAATTTGATCATTGAACCACCTAAAAGAATTAACGAAAGTAACATGAAAACAATTGTCATTGAATTATTTAATGATCTTACCATTGTTTCCGTTAATGCTCGATTGGCATAGTAGTCAATATTTCCTCGTCCTTCAGTATTAATATACTCGCGAATCTTATCAAAAATTACAATCGTATCATGCACAGAAAAAGACATGGTTGTTAAAACCGCAGTTACAAATAACGTGTCAAGTTGCGCGCCAAAATAATGAGATAAAAGACTGTATGAGCCGATCACAACCAAAAAGTCATGAACCATTGCCAAAATTGCTGCAAGTGCAAAATTTAATCCCTTAAATGCAAAACTCATATAAATTAATATTCCCATTAATGCTAAAATCGATGCAATGATAGTTTTATTCATAGTTTCCTTTCCTAATGTTGGTCCAACTGTTTCAAAACGCAGTAATTCTATTTTAACCTTAGCCTGTGCTTCTAAAGAAGTGCGAATTTTCAGTTCTTGTTTTTCATCAAGAGGCTGCACTTGAATTATTGTTATAGTATCTACAATTGAAATGTCGTTAATGATCCCTTTTTCAGTTTTAACTATCTTTTCAACCAAATCGCTCTTTAATGGTTTGGTTGAACGATATTCAATATTACTTCCACCAACAAAATCAATTGAATAATGATATCCCCACGTGACGATCGAATACAATCCAAAACCAATTACTATTGTAGAGATTGCAAAATATAGTTTTTGAAATTTTAAGAAATTAAACATTGATGTTGAAAAATTTATGATTGTGTATTTTTATAAAACAAATTAATCAGTCTTTTCGTAATCACAACACCGGTAAACAAACTTGTTCCCACGCCAATTGCCAAAGTCAATGCAAATCCGCGTACCATTCCAAACTGCGGTAAAAATTCCCAGTTAAGCGGATTAAACAAAATGAATGCAACAGTTAAGGTTGTAATATTCGCATCTTTTATTGCATCGATTGCCCGACCAAAACCAACTCTAATTGCAATATTAAATTTCTGTCCCTTACGTTGCTCTTCTTTAATACGTTCAAAAATTAAAATATTTGAGTCAACTGCCATTCCAATGGATAAAATAAAACCTGCTACTCCTGAAAGTGTCAAAACTACTGGAATCAAACGGAAGATTGCAAGAGATAGTAAACCATAAATTAATAATGCCATTGATGCAATAATACCTAACTTTTTATAATAAACAATCATAAAAAATAGAACCATAGCAAGTCCGATTGCGCCGGCAAAAATACTTTTTTTCACCTCAGACGCACCAAGAGTTGGCCCAATATTGCGTTGTTCAATCAATTTAATTGGCAAAGGTAATGCACCGGAATTGATTGTGATTGCTAATTTTTTTGCTTCATTAACAGTAAAATTTCCAGTGATTACGGCACTACCATCCATTATTGCCGTTTGTACAGTTGGTGTTGAAATCGGTATTTGATCGATAAATATCCCAACTGCTTTACCAATATTTCTTTGCGTAATTTCACCGAAGAGTTTTGCACCAAGGTTAGTAAAACTTAATCCAACTTGAGGCTTTCCGCTTTGACTATCAAACTCAACTGTAGCTTTTTTTACATCCTTACCGGTTAAACCAGTATCTTTTGTTAAGCGTAAAAAAATCGGTGAACTACTAGCGATCTTTGCCGAATCAGTTCCTTCCTCAAAAAAACCCAACATTGCCGTCCTCCCAATTAAAGTAATTGCTGTATTAACGTCTGATATTCCAGGTAAGTCAACGCTAATTCTGTATTTGTTACCAGCCTTAATATTCTGTATTACCGGTTCAGATACCCCAAAATAATTTACCCGTTTTTCAATAATGTCCCGAACAGATGCTAAGGCATCATTTAAGTCTTCAGGCTTTATCTTACTAGTATCAGTTTCAAATAAAAGATGACTCCCTCCTTGTAAATCCAATCCTAAATGGGTACGAAAAGCATATTTAATATTTGTGTTAAAAATCTGCCAATCAATTGTCAAAGGATTGACTTTTGTATCAATTTTGAATTTACCAATTTGAAAACGAATTTGAAAATTTTCTGGAAGATCAATCCAGATAATTATGGCCATTAAAGCAACGATAATGAATAGTTTAAGTTGTTTCATTTGAGTAGTTCTTCTTCAAAACCATGTAACATGATTTTTGGATATTTAAGAAAGCGCCAGATGAAAGGATCATTATTCTTTTTTCTAAATGCAAACTCTTCTTCTGTCATCACAGTATAATTTATTTCTCGGCCATAACCCTTCTCTGCTTCAGTTAATATCGCAGATATTTCAGGAACAACAACAATACCTACTAATAGTAAATATATTTCGTCGCTTTTGATTACTTGATTTTTTACAAATCTTGCAGAAAGTGCAATGAACTTAATTTTTCCTAACTTACTAAGATTTTTCTTTATAGAACTTGCTAATTCGGTTGTTTTGGAAAAAATCCGTAAAAACTCATTATAAAATAACCAATTTCGATTAAGTGTATAAAAAACTTTATTTAAACGCCGCTCTTTTGTTAAAGCTTTTGCGTTTTCTAAAATATCCAATTCTCGTTTAACTGCATTTACTTCTTCATCAACCTCACGAACAACTTTCCGAAGATAATATAGTTCTTGGGGGTGATGATAAAATAACTCAAGAATCTTTCTACGTGTTTTTGAAGGAATGATATGCTCTAACATAAATTATGTTCTATAAAATTACTTGTTTATTTTACACTATTATAATCTATTAATCCTTATTCTAAGAGCTAAAAGCTAAGAGCTAATTACTAATAGCTAATTGCTCCTTCCTATTTCCTAACTCCTCACTACTAACTACTATCTACTATTCTTAATACTTCACTTCATTTCCCGTTGGTAATATTTCCACAAATACTTGACCTCGGACAATATTTACTTCATTTCCATTGCTTAGATTATAGATCGCCCTGCTTTCTTCATTTTCTTTTGTCCAAGTAATTTTTTCCACTTTTCCATTTTGGAACAAAAGTCCATCACCGGTTCCTGTCAAACGATATAAAATATGACCACCATTATATCCATCATTTGCCATTGATTCTTTTGCAAACATTACAATTACGTTTTTTGACTGGATTGCTTTATTGGTATTTTTATCTACTTGAGGAACTCCTCCGTTTGCCCGAATATAGTTATTTGTGTTTTTATCATACATCCATGTCACCGCGTAGTCTGCTGCGAATGAATCCCAAAAACCAAAGCTAATTTTATTTACAGTACCGCGTTGATCAACCGTTACATCATCCTTAAACTTCCATTTTGTAAAGTTAACATCCCATCGTTTTCCATCTTCATCAACTTCAGTTAATTTCCTTTTATTTTTTGCATAGTCCCACAATTTTTTAGTGGCTGTATAAACTGTGTGTTCTGTGTCTCGATCTGGTAAACGCTCGTAATCTCGCCAGAAAATTGGAAATGGAACAGAAAATTGGTTTAAATCACTATATGATGCCCATCCTAAATCTCTTATCAATCCTAATGCGTCAGCTGGTGCGCCATTGGCACAACCTGAACCACTTTCCGCATCACAATTTGCTCCACCAACATGAGCATAAAGTGGATAGTCTCCATATTCCCGAAGCATCTTCATGAAATGTACACGAGCTGATCGAACTGGTCCAACATAATTTGCATCTTTACAATAATAAATTCCTAAAAAACGCGTAATACCACCTTCAGCGACTGCTTCATAAACAACATCTGCACTGGAAAGTCCAGACTGCGGTCGCGCAGCCTTACTATTCTCAACCATAATTCCCAATGGTCGTCGTTTTTCCCACGCTTCTTTTTGTTTTTTTGTCATCATCATTCCGTTGATTGGACATTCCTCTGTTTTAGGTTCTCCTGTATCAACTTCACTTCCATTGGTCGTCTTCCCATTTTCACCAATCGGATTAATTAACTTATTATTCAACTGTTTATTAGATGACTGTGAAAAGAAACTATATGAAGATATTGCAGAAATCAAAAAAACGAATAAACCAATCAATGCCACGGTTTTTTTTGCCATAAAAAAATGAAATTAATAATTATTTTGCTGAATGAATTGCTTCATTTTCCTCAGCAGATAGTTCATATGCTTCACCTTTTCCCATTTTTACAATTTTTGTATAAATCCGAATTCCTTCATGAGTATAGATGAAGTTTAATACTATACCATCTTTTTTTTCACTCAACAATGCCATAACAAAACTTTGATCACTACTTGTTTTTCCAAAAGGATGATAATTCACTAAACCTAATTTTGCGAAATGTGTTTGAGATAATGATTGTAACTTTGAAATTTGAATTTCTTGTTGTTTTAAGTGTATTCTATTATTTTTTTCCTCTTGTAAAAGACTATCTAAAATCTCACTTAATGTTTGTTTTCCACTTGGTTTTACCAAACCAGAATAATGCTTTTTCAGCTTATAGACAATATAAGATAACATAATCAACCAAGCAAAAAAAAACGCTGCTAATATCGGAGTCAACATATCAGTCATCTTAACCTCTTTACAAAGGCGTGTCAATATGGTTATACTGAAAAAACTTAAAAATTATTAATAATTTTTCCAGCATATGCCCATCTATTCCACTTTGCAATGTGAATAAGTTGCAAACTGGAATAAGATGGGTATACAATATGACCATGCCAAAAAAAACTAAGAAACAAAAAATTATTGCTGCATATCGAAACCGACTTCAACAACTGCAAATGTCACAACCGATTGAAAAAACAAATATTGTCAGCGAAACTGTAATCGAACATAAAAAAATAATTATTCCAAAATTAGTTAATAAACCTGTTGAGTCTGAGTCGTCAAACTCTGATAAAATAACAACGCAGTATTTTTTTAGTGACCTTAAAAAAAGTCTATTAATTATCGTTTTTATTATTACGCTTGAATTTGTTCTGTATTTTGCTACGATAATACTGAAAAAAACTATTATTTAATTTAGTTTTTTAGTATAAACAATCATTTGAGTGGGTTAATTAAATTTTAATTTAATAAGAAAGGAGGCGAAATAAAATATGGCAAGCATGTACTGTGTAAAATGTCGAGCAAAAAAAGAAGTTAGCAATCCGGAAAAAGTTACTATGAAAAATGGTAAACCGGCAATGAAAGCAAAATGCCCGGATTGTGGAACAGGAATGTATCGAATTGGGACTGCTTAATTGAATTTGTTAGTTAACCCCGTAACCTCGAGCTTTTTGGTTACGGGGTAAACAATAGAACCACTCCCGTATGGGATGGTTTTATTGTTTGAAAAATGTTTTGAAAAATGTGTAGAACTACTTTAAAAGCTTAAAGCTTTCAATCTCTTCATATTCCAACTTTCCTTGATTTGTTCGACTATTTAATAAATATATTTTACTCACATCAATTTGTCCCTCTATTTTCATCTGCGCAAGTCTTTTCTGTAGTGCAAAATATTGTTGTTTTGAGGAAATTTTAGTACGGGCAACGGTTAAATGAGGAAAAAAATTTCCTTCCTGCAATGCTAATTCATTTGCAATTTGTTCCACAATTTTCTCCCGATAAAAATTAACATAAATTGTTAACTGTTGTTTTGAAAACATCGCCATTCCCCGAGTAAATAAATAGAAACTTTTATATTTTTTAACTAGATCTTTCAAATATAAAATAATTTCTTTTTTCTTGTCAGTTTCTCCAATATACTGCAACGTAATATGATAATTATTCGGATCGGTTAGTTCAAACCAAGGATATTTTTTGATTAATGGAGATATTTGCTGATAAATCGCTTGATTAACTTCCGTATTTGGTTTAATTGCGATAAAGAGTTTCATTTGTTTTTTGTTGAATTAATAATATTGCGTATCGTTGTCATCGCGAGCGGAACATGTTTAACTAGGTGAGCGTGGTGATCCCGTTACCAATAGGACGTCTTATATTAACGGGATTGTTTACAATGACATTATTATTAAGGTTGATATTAATAATACTGTAACTCGATAATCTTTTAATATTTTCCATGACCACAACAACTTTTGCTCCAATAATTTCTGCTTGTCTTTTTTTGTTCATCAGTTTATTATCACCTTTTGTTACAGCAACGATATGTGGTTTGGTTTTTAAAACTAAATCAAAATATTCCTGTTCGTCTTTAAAATCCGGTAAACAAACTACCTTATCAACCAAAAATAATGATGCAAGAATTAATGCTCTTTGTTTTTGATTATGAATTGGATTTCTTTTTTTTACTCGTTTAATAAAACGGTCAGATTCAAGGGCAATAATTAAGTTGTTACCCTGTTTTTTCGCAGCTGTTAAAAATTTCCAATGTCCAAAATGAAATACATCAAAACATCCGCCAACCAAAACCGATTTCCTAGGTAATGGAAAAATCGCCATATCTTTTTTATTGTAATAATCAACAATTTTATCTTGAATTGATTTCATGATTGTATCTGTCATAACAAATAGAATTGTACCATTAATTATCCGTATCATTACGATAACTAAAAATTTGTATAAGATATATTTTAATTTAAGGCTAGGATAAGATAAGAATAGGACAATTTGTAAAGTACACTTGACAAATTGTCCGAACATTTGGTATAGTTAAGTTTATATGTATATAAACCGAATAGCAGAAAACAAAGTCAAAAAATTGTTGAAAAACCCTAAAGTCGTAATTTTATTGGGAGCAAGGCAAGTGGGTAAAACTACGTTAATCGAAC
>PFTH01000108.1 GCA_002789465.1 Candidatus Roizmanbacteria bacterium CG_4_9_14_0_8_um_filter_34_12
CAAAGATTATGAGTATGACGCATCATCAGAAGTAGCATTTGTCCATTTGGCAATGATTCGTGTTATGCTGTCAAAAATTGAGAAAGAATATACTTAAAAGTTTTCAAACAGGCTCTTAATGAAAACGGTAAGTTAAGTATTAATACTGTTGAAGTTGATGTGTTTTTTTCCCGAAGAGAAAAACAACTAATAAAAAAATTGTTACAAAACAAGGGGCAGTTAGTTTCGAGAAATACAGTGGCAAATATTTTATGGTATAACGTAACGGACGAAAAATATACTGATTGGGCGCTTGATCAAGCAATTAAACGCTTAAGAAACAAGTTGCTTAAACTCGGTCTAAGAAATAACTTACTAAAAACTGTTAAAAATCAAGGTTTTATTTTGATCAATTAAACATGCTAGAGAAAGAAAAGGCTAAACTGGAAAAAAAACAGACTCTCCTCACCACCTATATTAATAAACTTTATCCGGATTTGCAAAAAACGCCTGTCTCAACGTCAATGATTGGGATAATTAAATCCGTAAAACCCTATTGCCAACCCAATCCCCTACAACTATTGGGGGTTGATTTAATTGAAACTGAAGAGAACTTCGCAATTATTCGTGGAAGCTCCACCAAAAGAGATCAGCTTTATACACCAGTTGGTTATTGGGATGTTGCCCGTGTTTTTAAAACCGCCACTGATCAGCAAATAGGAGATGATGCACGGGGAATCGCTCATCAGGTAGTTGAACATATGCAGCAGGGTCCGCATGACCTTGATGTTTTGTATATTTTAAAAGATCAAGTTGATAGTACCCTTGTTGAGCAAAGAATAATTACTGAGCTAAATCAACAAGGATTTACAGTACAAGATGATGGTTCTTTTAATAATAATCAGGGATTTTCCGTGAAAATTAATAAATTTTGTGTTGAATGCAAATCCGGAAACAACACAGTTTTCTGTGTTAATTATTATCAAGACGGGCGTTTTTTAATGCGGCTTGATATTGGACAGTTGCCTAACGCAAATCAGTTGGCAGATGACGGTCGATATTCAATTTTTGCACCGGCAATGGATATTGTAACTGCGAGTAACGTTGGGGAGATTAATGGACAGCTTATTGTGGAAACCCCAATCTTTCCACCTGAAGTTTTTACAAAACAAGAGGCAGCTATGTGCTCACGTATTCCTAATGGATATGAGGATTATTATGCTAACTATTTGATGGGATTTTTAAGCAGCATTAGTAATTCAGTGCTTTGGAGTTCAACCAAAGTTGATGAACCATATTCCTTTTTACAATTAATGATTAATACAAACGCTTCTGCTGCTTATGTATATCATTACCTTGAACAACAAAGCGGATTATTAAACCCGGATGAAATCCAAAAATTAACAAAAAGAGAGGTAGATATTGTCAGTCGGTTTTTTTTAATTTTTACCTATGACCTGCCTTTGGCACTTGAACTTTTTTATTTTA
>PFTH01000121.1 GCA_002789465.1 Candidatus Roizmanbacteria bacterium CG_4_9_14_0_8_um_filter_34_12
TCATACCATCATGGCAAGCGTTTTAACTATGATTGCACTTAGTAAAATTACTCAACAATCAATATCGTTTGATAGTTTAATAAAAGTTATTAAAACAATTGCACCACTTCAGGGTCGGATGAATCTTGAAAAAGGACCGATGGGAACAATTGTTTTAAACGATTCTCTGCGTGCCAATCCTGCATCCACAGCATCTGGTTTAAAAACCTTATCAGGATTTAACATTGGTAATCATCGTAAATTTGCCGTGTTAGCAGAAATGGGGGAGTTGCAAAAACCGCAAATAGAACATGAAAAAATTGGTGAATTAATTGCAAAATTGAAAATTGATTATTTAGTTTCAATTGGTCCTTGGCAAAAATATACTGCCAACCTCGCCATTAAAAATAACATGCAAAAAGATAAAGTTTTTTGGGTGAAAGATGTTCAAACTGCTGCGCAAATCCTAAGGCCACTTATCAAACCAGGCGATTTAATCTATCTTAAAGGCTCACTACTTCGTCATGTCAACCGAATTTTATTGTTACTTGATGGTAAAGAAGTAGGTTGTCGAGCTGTTCTTTGTCCGTTTTACCATCCATGTGAAAAATGCCAATATTTGAAAAAAGGATTTAATCAATAGGTAATATTTAAATTGTTTGTTTATTATTCGCATATTCGTTGATTAGCATTTTATTGTTTTATTCGTATCACATCTTTTTATATATCCGAATCACCGGATGATCAAAAACACTCCATGTTTCTTCTGCTGCTTCATCAGGAATTTTATAAATAGTCTTACTAAATAAATCTATTTTCGGATAGGATTCAAACTCCTTAACCAGTTTAAAGCCCAATTTACCCGAGAATAAATCATCATAATATTGATTTAATATTGGATACTTTTGTTCCAACTTTTTACATTTTTCATTTAACTTTTGATTTTTGCTCGCCTCGCTGAAGCTCCGACGAAGCGAGATTTTTGACTTTTGATTTTGTATACATGTGTGGTTCGCCCATATTCTTCTTGACGGTACAAAAATATAATCTGCTTCTTCAATTGCTTTTTGTAAATCATATTGCAATGCTAAACTTTCATCCAAATTATAAAAATCAAACGACAATACTTTATAATTTTTATAACGATTATAACTATAATACGAAGCAAGGGGAATATCCACAACGTTTGCAGTTTCAGAAAGAATTTTACTACCTACTGGAATATTTTGATAAATCCATTCGGATGCTTGAAAGCGAACGTCGGGATTTTGATAAATCGAAAGATAAGCCAAACCTGGCAAAATTGAAACTATAATAATTATAATTTTTATAATCTTTATAACTTTTATTTCTAATAAGAACAGCACAACAAACAACAAAAGAATAGGCATCACTGGTGCCATAAATCTTGTCCATTTGGCAAATACAAACGCATTAGGAATAAAATATATTAATAATGCAAAACGAAGGAGATTATAACCACGATTTTTCCAAGACAAAATAAATAGTCCGCCTAAACCTAAAAGAAATATTGGCCAACCCAAAGCATAAGGGAAAATTTTCATGCTTTGAAAAATAACGGGAACAGTATCTATAAACTGTCGGGTGTAAAAAGCAACATATCGGCCCAAAGCAACATCTGACTCATAACCCATAGAACGTAAAAAATTAGGTAAATCAAGCAAATTATATGGTGAAAAAATAACCGCAACAATAAAACCGCCAAACACAAATTTTATTAGTCCAGTTAATTTATTCGTCTTTAAAGTGTTAGAAAATACAATTGCAACCATTGGAACTAGAATAAACCAAATAGAAGAAACTTTTGTGGCTAAAGCCAAACCGGTTACAATAGAATTTAGAATTATGAATTTCCCACTTCGTCCTTCGGACTTCGAGGGACAAGTAGAATTCAGAATTTTATTTTTAAATAGCTGTAGTGAGAAATAGATTAATAAACTGTAAAACAACATTAACAATGATTCGGTTGTGCCAAAATGGGTAAACTGTATTGAATAAGGAACTAGAAAAAAGAATAATGAATAAAGAATAAAGAATCCCTCGTTTTTTTTATTTTTTATTTGATTGTTTTTATTTTTCTTTTTAATATTTTCTATTAGTAATGAGACTATCCTAACCAATACCCATACATTAACTACTG
>PFTH01000157.1 GCA_002789465.1 Candidatus Roizmanbacteria bacterium CG_4_9_14_0_8_um_filter_34_12
GATGCCGACGTTGCCGTTGTTCAATATTGATAATTTTTCCGATACGCTTTCGCTACCCAACTCCGCTCCTGCACCAGTTTTGAAGTTTAAGTTGCCAACAGTATTTTCAATCCACCAGGAATATCTAAGTGTTCCGCTTCCAGTCGGACGATATAACCGAATAGATGGATTTGACGAATTTTGCGCTTCGACAATTTCTGCGTATTGATCCCAACCACTATCGGCTAATTTTACATGCAGTCTTCCTGCCGGATTCGTCGTCCCGATGCCGACGTTTCCCTCAATAATCGCTCCGGAAGTTGGGGCGCTCAGCGCCCCGTAAGTAGCTCCTACTGAAAGATTTCCAAGAACTCCGAGCTTAGAAAGTGGAGAAGTAGTCCCGATTCCTACATTGTAAGAAGTAGAATCGGGATAGAGGTTAACTCCTGACAAAGTCCAAGGTCCTGCAGATGAAGAAACATCAGTCCAACTTCCTACACCATTAGCATCTGAGACTAAAGCATATCCGGCAACAGGACTTGTTGTCAGCTTAAATCCTGTCATCTGGGTAGTTCCGGAGACATCTAATTTGTTAGCTGGAGCAGTCGTTCCTATTCCCGTATTCCCGGAAATATACGTATTATGAGCCACGATGCCATTGGCAACGAAGTTGTGGGTGTTAGTTATCTGTAAATCATAGACATGTTTTGCAGGCAGAACTTTAATGGACGTGATTTTTTCAAAACCGTCAACTGTGGCGATCTCGTCACCCTCTTTTAAATAGACGACTTTAACCCAGGTTCCGTTGACCCGACTAAATTTTTCAAATTTTGACGGGTTGACAAGAGATGAGTCTGTTGATATATTAGAAAATATGGGATTAACACTTTCAGGGAAAGATGTTTTTTCACTACTTCGTGTTTTATCCGGAGTTTGTGGTAATTTAGCGGCTGCTTGGATAGGTTTAGTCTTTGTTTCACCAGCTGCTTCGACAAATAATTTATTATTCTTGACAAAATCGTTATTATTTGCTATTTTGTTCATAGCATTAGGAGTTGTTTTAGATAGATTATCAAAATGAACATCAATGATTTCTGGACCTTTGTCAATACTGCTCAAGTTTCGACCGCCTTGGTTTTGATTGCTGTTTTTCTGGGTTTTATTGTTATCAGAATGCTCTCTCGTTCTCACTAAGTACGGATGGTTTCCCGTCGTCTCAATTCTTTTTCCTGTTTCGGTCGTTAATTCATAGATAGTCTTGTATCCCATGTCCAAAGTTTTCTCGACGTTTTGATATTGAAACTTTCCCGTCTCCTCATTTAATGAAAGCACCTCATCTCCAGGCTTAATGTCTTTTACTTTTTTGTATTCACTTTGAACTTTGAACTTTGAACTTTGAACTTGTATTAAAGAGTTCTCCTCCACACACTGTCCTTCCACATGGAGTTTCTGCGCAGGAGATGTCGTCCCAATGCCGACGTTGCCGGTTCCTGAAAACGTCAGGTTATATC
>PFTH01000186.1 GCA_002789465.1 Candidatus Roizmanbacteria bacterium CG_4_9_14_0_8_um_filter_34_12
TCGCAAATTAGTGTCCTGACTCCAGTTTTTGTAATAAATTGTGGATATCTTTAGGAATTTCCGGCTCCGCTTGGTACTCTGTTCCATTAATAACGATTGTGCCGGAACGAATCGGACGAAGAAGATTAACGATTCGTTTAATACTTACTCCTGTAAGTTTCTTTATCCGACGAGAAACAGCCAGACTGGTAAAAACAATCGTTAAATGAGCTTCAATGGCATCGCGTTTATGGAGAAAAATTGGACGGGCTTTAAGATCAGATTTAGCCATTCTGAAACTAGCTTCCACTTCAAATAATTGGTGGTAGGCGTTAATAATTTCCTGAGGAGGAAGATTTAAATTAGTAACGTAACCTTTAATACCTACCAAAGTGTAAGCTTTGTTAATAAGACTTTGGTTTAAAGCTTTTTGCTCGCTTATCAGAGAAACAAAACGATTTCTTTTTAACGGAGAAAAACCATTAACCATTCTTTTGGCTTTGGCAATTTGAGTTTCAATATTTTTAATGTCTAAACGGGCTCTTTTTTCTCGGTACTGGTAAACAATTCTGTAATCGCCTTTTTTAGTATCAATAATTTGGTTGTCAACTAGAGACTCCAGTTTTTGATATTGGGCAATCTCATAGGGAATCTTCATTAGTCGGGAGCCAACAACAAAGTTGTAACCATTGGCAACTAAAGCTTCCAGATTTGTTTGACTTAACATGGCGGCGTCGGCAACCACGGTAACTTTTTCTAAATGGTGTTCTTTTTGAAATTGCTCAAGAACAGGAATAATGGTTTTTGTTTCCGCCGTATTTCCTTCAAAACTTTGTAGACCAAGAGGGAAACCTAATTGGTCAACCAAAAGTCCAATAACAATCTGTGGTTCCAGTCGCCGTTCCTTGGAGAGTCCTGGGCGACGGTAGGAATCTCCCTCTTGAACTTCAAAATATAAAGTGGTGACATCGTATAAAACTAAATTAAGATTTTGACTGTCAACATGGTCAAAGCAAAGTTGGCTAATGATTTTACGGTAATCTTTTTTGATAACTTTTTGTAAACACCGGTATAGTCGGTCTTTGCTAAGATCGTAAATTCCCAAATCAGATAATACCCGCAGACTGTCCAATTTAGAAGTTGGTTCCACAATTCTTGCAATACAAAGATTGGCAAAATCAGAGTCATTAAGGCAAGAAAAACCTAATTTTTGATATTGTCTGCTTAAAACCTGGAAAAGGAAATTAGAAGACGACTGTCTTAATTTAATTTTTAATTTGTTTTTCGGATTGTGAAACAAAAACATCTGATTACCCCGTAACCGTTCTTTAGCCAGGGAAATTAATGTTTCCAATTCTTGTGAAGAGTGGGCACTTCCTAAATGTTCCAACTTTACCAGCTGTCCGCCTGCTTTATGAGCAATCTGTATTGCTGTTGCTCCACTTTTAGTTTTAACTTTC
>PFTH01000095.1 GCA_002789465.1 Candidatus Roizmanbacteria bacterium CG_4_9_14_0_8_um_filter_34_12
TTTCGGGAAAACGAAAAAACAATCAAAGAAATATGATTCAGTCAACGCTACTTTGCTTATAAAAGCTGGATTTATCGATCAGGTAATGGCGGGAACATACACCTATCTCACCCTTGGACTCCGAGTTTTAACAAAAATTGAGCAGATTATTAGAGAAGAAATGGATAAAATCGGGAACGAAGTTTTAATGCCATCTATTACTCCAATTGCCCACTGGCAACAAACCGGAAGGTTCGATACCGTTGATATTTTAATGAAAACTACTCCGGCAAATATTTTTGCCAAGGCAAAAAACGACACTGAATATGTTCTCAATCCAACTCATGAAGAAGTAGTCACTCCTCTGGCGAAAAAATTTATTTTAAGTTATAAAGATTTTCCTTTTGCTTTATACCAGATACAAACTAAGTTCAGAAATGAACCACGAGTTAAATCAGGACTGCTTCGGGGTAGGGAATTCAGAATGAAAGACCTTTACAGTTTTCATACCTCAGAAGTTGACTTAAAAAAATATTACGAAAAATCAAAAGAAGTTTATATGCAGGTTTTTAATAGACTGGGAATCGGAAAAGACACTGTTATTACTCTGGCATCAGGTGGTTCATTCACCGACGACTACTCCCATGAGTTTCAAACGATCTGTGAAACTGGTGAAGACACTATATTCTATGAAAAAAAAACAGATACTTATTACAATAAAGAAGTGGCTCCAAGTCTGGCTCCAGAGGTTCAATATAAAGATGAAAAAATGCTACCTCGAAAAGATGTCTTAGGTAAAGGAATTATTGGCGTCGAGGAATTAGCAGAGTTTTTAAAAATTTCGGTTGAAAAAACGACAAAAACATTAATCTATGAAACCGATGACGGCCGGGTGATTGCTGCAGCAGTTCGAGGGGGATATGATATTAACGAGGACAAATTAAGAAAAATCGTTAAATGTAAGGCTTTAAAACTCGCCTCGGCTGAAATTGTTAAAAAAATTACCGGAGCGGAAATTGGTTTTGCCGGTCTTCTTAATTTACCCAAAGAAGTAGAAGTATATATGGACGAGTCCGTTGATAACCGATTAAATTTTGAGACTGGTGCTAATAAAACACATTATCATAGCATCAATGTTAATTTTGGCCGTGACTTACCCAAACCTAAAAAATTTTATGATATTAAAGTTACCAAGGAGGGTGATTCGAATCCAAAAACCAAAGAAAAATATCAGGTGTATAGAGCTTCTGAAGTCGGCAATATTTTTCCTCTTTATGCTAAATTCACCGAGGCTTTTAATTATAAATTTATTGACCGAGACGGAAAAGAAAAGCCGATTTATATGGGTTGTTATGGTATCGGTCCTTCCCGAATCATGGGAATTATTGTTGAAAAATATCATGATGATAAAGGAATAATTTGGCCTAACGCAATCGCTCCTTTTCAAATTCACTTGATAGGGCTAGATCTAAAAGATAAGTCTATAAAGTCAAAAGTCTTTAAAGTTTATAAAGAACTATTAGATAAGAATG
>PFTH01000238.1 GCA_002789465.1 Candidatus Roizmanbacteria bacterium CG_4_9_14_0_8_um_filter_34_12
GGTTTGCCGGGATAGTTATGGCGGCCGTTCATGTCGCCCTTAGTGAAGAACATTAAAGCAGTTGAAGAAATATTATGCCAAAGTCCGTTAGCTTTCTCATTAATAATCATTTCAGAATTTCTCAAGAAGAATTGCTGATTGATGCGAGTTTCTTTGTGGGTTGATAGGTAGGAGGTAAGAGGAGTAATTGTTATTAAGAAAGGAATAATAAAGTAGGTAAGTTTATAAAGTTTTAAAGTTTGTAAAGTTTTTAAAGTTAAAAAAAATAAAGGAAGAAGAAAAAAGATTCTTCCTGGAGTGTAGGAGTTGAAGACTAATCCTGCAAATATTCCACTAAAAATTAGATACCAATACTTCGATGTATCGATAGATCGAAGTAAGAAATATATAGAAGTTAGTTCCAGGAATAATAAAAAAGTTGGTTCGAAGGCGAAGCGGCTAAAATTAAGAAACCAGCGGGAAGAAAGGAAGATGAGAGTAAAGAGAAAAGGGAAGAATTGTTGAAAGACAATCTTTATTATTAAATAAAACATTATTACGCTTAATATGCCAAAGATCGCTGCAGGAAAACGAAGAGCAAAAATGTTGACGCCAAAGATTTTTAATGACGCTAAAAGAATATAAAAATACAAAGTTGAATGGCCGGTAGCTAGTAGAGAGTAAGACGTATAGGGTTTACCATCTAGTGATAAGGCTAATTTAGTAAACTCAACTTCATCAAAAGCGAGGTATTTAGGAATCTGGCTAAATTGGTAGAAGATTAGCAAGGAAGAAATTATTAATAACAAAACTATACCAACAAGATTATTTTTTAATTTCATATCTTCCAGTTAGGTCATAATATTTTATAAAAAAAATATCTCTTAGTCCCTCAAACGAGTCTTTAAGAAAGTTGACATTTTTTGTCTCAACATGACTCCAATCAACCGGCGTTTCTTTGATTTTATATTTTAGTCTGGAGGCTAAAAATAAAAATTCCATGTCAAAACCAGCTGAAACCGAAGAACCAGTAATCTTTCTTTGATCATGGAAAACCAAAAGCTTGTCAATAATTGTTAAAGCAGCTTTTTTTTCAAAAAGTTTAAAGCCGCATTGGGTGTCTTTAATACCATGAAGACCAATAATGAAGTTTCGGATAATAATTGCACCAAGAGCCATAATTTTTCGCAAAACTGGTGCTCCTTGACGAACCCGGCTTCGTGATCCAATGATAATTTGGCTACCTTTTTCTATTTCTTTAATTAGTCGATCAGCTTCTTCTAGAGGCGTCGCCAGGTCGATATCAGAAAACATCACCCAATCACCTTTGGCGTGTTTGATTCCTGTTAAAATAGCAAAAGCTTTTCCCTGGTGGGAATTTTGGGCGAGGCGAAATTTAGGAAAGGTTTTTAAATATTTATTTTTAATAATTAATCTGGAATTATCAGAGGAACCGTCGTCGACGATAACGACCTCAAAGAAACGAGCATCGTCTTTAGTATAGTTTCCGATTTTATCTAAGACGCCTTTTTGGATATTGGCTTCCTCGTTGTAACAGGGAATTATAAGGGAAATTCTCATAGTAATTTTCCATTTTCAATTTACATTGAATTTACAATGATTCAATGTTTCAATTGAAAATTGATTAAATGAAAATTCATTGAAAATTGTAAATTAGTAATTGAAAATTTATTTCGTTAGTTTATATATTCTAATACTATTAATATTCCACTCACCTTCAATTTTAGTAGGAGCGAAATAGGCGATGTCCCACTGGGGATTGCCGATGACTGGTTGACAGTTTTTTTCACAGACAACAAAAAGTTCTTCAGCTTTTTCCAGCGAGTCTTTTTCAATCGGCCGTTTTTTCCAGATCTCGAGAAAGTATCTGTAAGTCGAGTCAGAATACTTTTCGGGAAGAGCAGTGACAGTAAAGCCCTTTTTTTTTACATTATCAAAGATAGTTCGGGCAACTTCTTGAGCAGTTTTCAGTTGATTACTTCCTTGATAGAAAAGAAAGTTATATTTTTGGAAGTTTAAGATAACAAAGGTAATTAAAAAAATAATAACAAGGATTTTCTCCCAGAAACTATTCAATAAAGTAGACAAAAAGACACTAATAACAATAATATAAAAAGGATAGAGAACTGCTAGATAATGAGGATGCTTTTCTCCGCTATAAAGTGATAGAACAAAAAGAGAAAGAAGAAAAATCAGCTGAAAGTTAAAGATCTGGTCTTTTTTTCTTTTTAGATAAGTAAAGAGGAAAATAATTATCGCTATTAGAAGAATAATATTTATTAAATTACTAAAGTTGGTATTAAAAAGATAACGGTTTAAAGTAGAAAAAGTATCGAGAATATTTTTCAACAGGTTGGTTTTGATTGAGGAAGAGGTTTTAAAAAGAGAGATCAGGTTTTTACTATTTAAGAATTGATGGCGAAGATCAAAGATTATAAGAGGAAAAGAGAAGAAAATAAAAGAAAATAAAGAAATAAGGGAATAAGGAAATTTAGAAATTAATTTAGGAAGAGCAAGGATTATAATCGGTAAAAAAAGAGCCAGAGCCAAGTAATGAAGCTGGAAAGAAAAAGAAAGAAAAGCACCAAATAAAAGATAGAAAAGTTTTTTCTTGGTTTTTAAGGCTTTGATAAAAAAATAAATCGTCAGAAGAGAAAACAAAGGCAGGAGATTGGGATTCCAGGAAAAACGGGAAAGATCGATTAAGACATAAGAAAAACTGGTTAAAAAGGCAGCAATCAGGGCAACTTTTTTGTCGAAAAGTTCTTTGACAATAAAATAATTAATGAGAATAAACAGACTGGAAAATAAAGCGACGCCGAATGTTAATCCTAAGGGATTAAATTTAAAAAGTAAAAGCCAGGGAGCGATAAAATAGTAGTAAAAAGGACCAAGATAGACTTGACCAACTGAGGTAGGAGCGCCAATGGCCGGCAGGTGTTCGAAGGTAAGCATTCTTTTTATGATGATGGCGTCTCGTCCCTGATCTCCTAAAAAGGTGGCAAAATCGGAAAAGCGATAAAATCTTAAAAAAATTCCGCAAAAAAACATTAGCACCAAGAGCCAATTCTTTGCTACAATATTTAGTATGCGGCGCATATATCCTTATTTTACCTTAACTCTGGTAGTTTTTCTTTCCACTTTAGTGCTCTGGTCACCTTTTCTTCTTAAGGCCAACAGTTGGTTTGGACTAAAAATCAGCCAGCCGAGTTTTGACTATGTTTATCGCCATTATGACGGGCCGTTATATATTATCCCTGCCAAGACTTTATACAATCCTAAATCTTTAGAGATTGGCATTCCTCCAAAGTATTTTGCGGCTCATTTACCCGGCTATCCGATGTTAATTAGGGTAGTTAGGGAGATTAGGGTTTTTGGGGGATATTTGAAGTCTATGCTTATCGCCAATCTTTTGGCGACAGTTGGGTTAACCCTATTTTTTTACTTTTTTCTGAAAAAGTTTAAGTTGACGAAAAAACCTTTATTACTAACGGCAGTTTTCCTTTTTCTTCCCCGGTTTTTGGTGGTTAGGTCTGTTGGTGCTCCAGAAAGCCTGTTTATTCTCTTAATCTTAGGCTCGTTTTATTTTTTTGAAAAGGAAAGATATCTATTGGCTGGGTTGTTTGGCGGATTGGCAGCAATAACAAAAACGCCAGGAATATTACTTTTTGGCGCTTACTGTTTGGTGTTTGTCGAAAGATTAATTAAAGAGAAAAAAACCAATTGGCAGTGGCTAGGGATCATTCTTATTCCCTTAGGGTTGTTAGGGGCATTTGGGATATTTTGGAAGCAGTATGGTGATTTTTTTGCCTACTTTCATTCGGGAGACAACCTCCATCTGGTTTTCCCCTTTTCAGTTTTTAACTTCCAAAAACCTTGGGTGGGAACAGCCTGGCTTGAAGATGTAGTTTTTTACTTTTTCCTTTATGGGCTAACAATTTTTTCTCTAAAAAATATCAAACAAAGAAGCCTGTTTTATTTTTCTCTGGTTTTTTATATCGCTGCCTTGTTTATCCAGCATAGAGATATCAGCCGCTACTCTTTACCCCTATGGCCAATGGCGTTAATCGCTTATGAAAAGTTTTTTACTTCGAAAAAGTTTTTGATAGTTGGTATAATCATTCTCTTGGCGGTTTATCTCTATGCCTGGAACTTTATGATTTACAATGTGATGCCGATCGCTGACTGGAAACCATACCTATGATAAAGTTTTTTAAAAAACGTTGGTATTTAGTTTTGGGTGTGATTATAGTTTTAGCGGTTATTCTTATTCGTAATCAATCAGCTCCAGCTAACAAAGATAAAAGACCCCAAACATATAAAATAAAAAAAGAAACCTTACAAGAAACTCTTACCTTATCAGGAGAAATCGATGCCGATGAAAAAGTCGCCTTGAAATTTCAAACTTCGGGGCGGTTGGCTTGGATGGGAGTGAAAGAAGGGGACTATGTTAAAAAATATCAGACGATTGCTTCTTTAGACCAACGTGATTTAAAAAATCGTTTGACTAAATACTTGAATAGTTACGCAATTCAAAGAAATACTTTTGAGCAGACTAAAGACGATAATTGGAACGACCAATATGCTCTAAGCCAAAGCATAAGAGACGAGGTAAAGCGGGTTTTGGAAAGTAATCAGTACAATCTTAACAATGCTGTTTTGGATGTCGAGTATCAAAATATTACTATTGAGTACGCTAATCTTTGGACGCCGATTGAAGGAGTAGTGACTCATATTGACATTCTTTATCCGGGCGTTAATATCACTCCGGCTGGAGCAGAATTTGACATAGTTAACCCAAAAACTATCTATCTATCGGTTACCGCTGAGCAGTCGGACGTAGTTTTACTTAAAAAAGGAATAGAAGGAGAGATAATTTTCGACGCTTATCCAGATAAAACCTTTACCGGCGTTATCGATTATATATCATTTTCTCCAAAGACAGGTGAGACAGGAACGGTCTATGAAGTTAGATTAACCCTGGATAAAGAAACCCAAAAGTTGCCTCTTAAATTAGCAATGACAGGAGACGTTAGTTTTGTTTTGAGTGAAAAGAAAAACGTTTTATCTGTGCCAATACAGTTTGTTAAAAAGGACAGTAAAGGCAACTATGTAACAAGAGAAAAAAAAGGCAATAAGGAAAAAATCTATGTCAAGCGCGGAGAAGAATTTAACAGCAAGGTAGAGATTAAAAATGGCTTAGAGGTTGGAGACGTTGTTTATGATTAAATTGGTTAATGTCTCAAAAGAATATATTATTGATAGCGAATATACTTTCTACGCTTTAAAAAAAGCCAGTCTCGAGATAAAGGAAAAAGAATTCGTGTCGATAATGGGACCTTCAGGATCAGGTAAATCAACCTTGATGCATATTGTAGGACTTTTGGATAAACCAACAACAGGTAAAGTCTACGTTGACAATAAAGAAATCTCCAGAATTTCCGACGACGACCTTTCGAAACTTCGCAACGAATTCGTCGGCTTTGTTTTTCAGCAGTTTAATTTAATTAATAAGCTGACGGTTTTGGAAAACGTCATGTTGCCTTCGATTTACTGCCGGAAAGAACTAGATTTTGATCCCAATGATCGAGCTGAATCCATCTTAAATGATTTTGGACTGTCAGAAAAACGGAATTCATATCCAAATAAACTTTCAGGAGGTCAACAACAGCGAGTTGCTATTACCCGAGCCTTGATGATGAAACCGAAGTTAATTTTAGCTGATGAACCAACTGGAAATTTAGATAGCAAAACCGGTCATGAAATCATGATGCTATTGGAAAAATTAAATAAGGAAGAAAAAATTACCGTTGTTCTTGTCACTCATGAAACTGAGATTGCTGCCTATGCAAAAAGGATAATTAAGATTAGAGATGGGGAAATTGTATGAAAAATTTAATTTTTATTTTCAGATCAGCCATTGATGACTTTTCCAGAAATAAACTAAGAACATTCTTAACTTCCTTAGGAATTTTAATCGGTGTCTTTGCCGTAGTGGTTCTCATTGCTTTAGGGTTGGGTCTGAAAAAATATATCTCTGACCAGTTTGAAGCCATGGGTAAGAACTCTCTTTTTTTAGTACCAGGGAGAGTTTTGTCAGGTGGTAGTTTTACTGGTGGTGTTTCATCTATTGCCGGTCGATTTGACGATCGAGATTTACAGACTCTAAAAAAAATAAATAACGTTATCGGTGTTGCCCCACTTGCCTTTAAATCAACAAAAATTAAAGGATTGTTAAAGGAAGATTTTGGCGACATTATGTTTTCTTCGGAAACATTTTCCGATATTATGGGGCTTGAGGTTGATAGAGGTAGATTTTTTGACAAGTCTGACGTTTCCAAAAAAGCTAAAGTGGTGGTGGTGGGAAGCAAGATCGCAGAAGACTATTATGGATCTGATGAAGGAGCAATCGGAAAAAAAATTACCATAGATGATGTTAAATTTACCATTATCGGAGTGACTAAATCAAAAGGAGGAGGGGGAATGGGAGGATTTGACTATGATAGTTATCTTTTTGCTCCTTACACAACAG
>PFTH01000097.1 GCA_002789465.1 Candidatus Roizmanbacteria bacterium CG_4_9_14_0_8_um_filter_34_12
ACCGGTCTCCTCATAAAAAAACTGCTCCATTTGCGTTGCAACTTTCTTTTTTAATCCACTTAGATCGGCAATACTCTCTCCTTTTGCGTTAAATGATTTTTCCACACTTTTAACCGCACTTTCGAGCAACACTGATTCGGTTTTTTCAAACACAAAACCACGGGTTATCACCTTAGGACGATTTGCCAAACGACCTTGTTTATCAATCGTAATCACCGCCACCACCATTCCTTCTTCAGCTAATGTTAAACGATCACGTAAAACTACATTACCCACATCTCCAACACCATATGCGTCAACATAAACTTGTTTTGTATCGACCACTTCGCCCAATCGCACTTCAGTTCCTTCAAAAATTACAGTTTCACCCTCTTTTAATGTTAAAATATTTTTACTTTCATATCCCAAGTCCATTGCTAACTTTTGGTATTGACGTTGATGACGAATAGTTCCTCCAATTGGAATCATATAGCGAGGATTTGTAAACCTCATCAAAAATTTTAAGTCTTCCTGACTGCCATGTCCTGATGCATGCAGTTGATCGTTAATGTCGGAATAAACCACATCTGCACCTTTCATTGCCAATTCTTCGATCAATCCATAAACCTCGTTTTCATTACCCGGAATTGGATCTGAGGAAAAAATCACCTTATCTCCATATTTTATTTTTATATTTTTATTCATGTCACTTGCCAGTTTTGAAAGTGCTGACATATATTGTCCCTGTGATCCTGCCACAATTAAACAGATGCGGTTGGGTGGTGACTTCATCACTTCATTATCTCGACCAATTAGATTTTGTGGAATTCTTAAATATCCAATATCTTTTGCCAAATCTGTGTTTTCTTTCATGGATCGACCCAAAAAAACAATTTTACGATTAAACTTGATTGCTGCTTCAACACATTGATTAATTCGGGAAATATTTGAAGAAAACGTTGTCATAATAAACTTACCCTTACAAGTTCGCATTTCATCTTCAAAAGTTTTACCAACAATGGCTTCAGACAAAGTTAAACCTTCTCTTTCCGCACCTAAACTATCAGACAGTAAACACAAAACACCATCATGTCCAGCTTTAGTAATAGCATAAAAATCCGGTCCTTTGCCATAAGGAGGGGTAAGGTCAAATTTGTAATCCGGTCCATGATAAAAATTACCAACTGGAGTGTTAATCAGAATATGCATTGCATCGGGAATTGAGTGGGTAATATTAATAAACTGAGTGCGAAATCCACCAAATTGATACTGCTTTCCATATTCAACAATTTGAACATTTGGCGTTTTATTAAACTCTTTAAATTTATTTTGGATAAAAGCTCCGGTTAATTTACTGGTATAAAGTGGTGGTTTTCCTAACGCGTCGTAATGATAGGGAAGAGCGGTAATATGATCTTCATGACCGTGTGACAGAAGAATTGCACGGATTTTATCGGTTTTATCTTTTAAGTAGTCAATATCCGGAATGACAAAATCCACTCCCATTTCCCGTGCTTCTGGAAATCCAATTCCACAATCAACAATTAAAATGTCTT
>PFTH01000062.1 GCA_002789465.1 Candidatus Roizmanbacteria bacterium CG_4_9_14_0_8_um_filter_34_12
ATGGAAAAGACATTAAAGAATGGGAAGAATGGTATATAAAAAAATATCCTGATGCTTTATCTATAGCCGCTATCAAAATTACAGAAATGATTAAAAATTTGAAGGACTCAATAATAAAAATTAATAAAGAAATTATTAACGAGTGGTTAAAGGATTTGGTTATTGTCAAAACTTTTATTGGACTAAAATTTCAAGAAGCGATTCTTAAAAAGGGAGCAGAGATTGTTAAAAAAAATTATCGATTATCAAATCCATCAGAAGAGTCCAAAGGAATAGATGGATTTATTGGTGGAATTCCAGTTAGTATTAAACCAATAACTTACAAAGCTAAAAAAGGACTAAATGAAGAGATAAATGCTGTAATAGTCTATTACGAAAAACTTAAAGATGGGATTGAGATTGATTTTTCGGAATTAGTTAAAAAAGAATAGAGCGATTAACTGTATTTTTACATCTGCGTATTACCTATGGAATCACGACTTGGGCAGTTTCGCCTTCATGACTACAATCAACGCAGTAGGTAGAATAAGCATCTTTGATAATTATCTTTTCCCGCATTTCAGTGTTAGAGTCTCCGGGTTTTGCAAGTTTGTCATTATCCTTATTAATTAAAACAAATTGCTTTTCTGATGTTAAAGGTTTTGGTTCCGTGTCCTTAATAAAATATTCAAAACGTGATGGACAACTTTCGGTTCCGTCTGACTTTTTTTCCATTAAACTGCCACTCACATAACAGATTTGTTTTCCGTAAACTGCTTCCGGTTTGATGGGCCAGAGATCCTGTTGATTTCGTAGAACGTATCTCATCATCCGGTTCCAGATTGGCGCAGCTCCGGTAACGCCGGAAGTTAAATAAGGGTTCATCGGTGAATTGTTATTGTTACCGACCCAAACAGTGACCATAAAATTCGGTGTATATCCAATGGTCCAGTTATCACGTTTATCATCAGTGGTTCCGGTTTTCACGGAAACGGCGTGTTTAGGAATTTCCAAATATGATCCAGTCCCGAACGCGGCCGATCGAGCATTCGGATCAAGTAAAATATGGGAAATAATAAAGGCAGTTTCTTTTGAAATTGCCTTTATTCCCTGGATCGCCAAAAAACTTGGGTTAGTTAAAGGTTTCTCAACATTTAGAACAATATTGACATCTTTTGCTTGATAGAGTTTTTGGTTATTTCGATCTTCTATTTTCAAGATTTCTGTTAGGGTTTTTGCAATTCCCCGATTAGCAAACGAAGAAAAAGCTTGACTCATTTCAACCATCGTAACTTCTCCACCACCAAGCGTTAGAGATAAACCATAATTGCTTGAATTTTTAAATGATGTAATTGTAAATGCAGAAGAAGAAGCAACAAAATTCCTAACTCCATTAAGAGCCAACATTTTTACGGCGGGAATATTGTATGAGTTACCTAAAGCAAAGCGCATCTGTACGGGTCCATGAAATTGACCGTCATAATTTACAGGGCAATAGGCTTTTGGTTGACCAACAGCGTTAAAACAAGTTGGGCTATCAAGAAAAACCGATCCTGCTGTAACCAAACGACGTTCTATTCCAACAGCATAATTTATCGGCTTAATCGATGATCCTGGTTGTCGAAGTGCAGTTGTAACATTAAAAGACCCTGAAGGAGATGCAAAATAGTCAACTGAGCCAATCATGGCAAGAATCTCTCCGGTTGATGGACGGGTAACCAAGATTGCTCCATTGGATACATTAAGTTCTTTGATTTTATTAAGCTCTTCGTTTAGAATCTTTTCTGCCTCTTCTTGAATATCAAGATCAAGAGTTGTAGTAACTTTTAACCCTCCTTCTTCCACCTGTCTGATTCCATACTTTTCTTCAAGTTGTGATTTAACATAAAAGACAAAGTGGGGGGCTTTGATATTGTTGGATAATGGTTTATAAATCATAGGTTCTTTTAGATTTTCTTCATAAGTTTTTTTATCAATATATTTTTCCGCATACATTGCCTTTAATACTTCATTTCGACGATTAATTGTTTTTTCCGGATTGGTATATGGTGAATAATAAGTTGGAGCTTGCGGTAGTCCGGCAAGAGTCGCTGCCTCAGAAATTGTTAATTGTTTGGCAGATTTTCCATATAATTTTTTTGATGCTTCTTCAATGCCATAAATTTCTCCTCCATAAGGGACTTGATTTAAATACATTTCCAATATCTGATCTTTAGGAAACTGTTTTTCAACTAAAATTGCCAAAACTATTTCTCTGATTTTTCTACGAATAGTTCGTTCTGGTGATAAAAGAGCAAGTTTAACCAGTTGTTGTGTTAAAGTTGATCCACCTTGTAAATTCTTTTTTAAAAGCGTATCTTTTGCCGCTCGCAGTATTCCACCAAAAAGCGAGACTCCTCCGTGATGATAAAAGTCTTTGTCTTCAATGGCGATTGTTGTTTGTGAAACATATTTTGGTAAATCTTTTATTTTTATTGGTGTTCGGTTCTCTTCACGATAGACTGCGTATAATAATTTTCCACTACGATCATAAATATGAGACGATAATGGAGTGCTTTTAAAATCTTTTAAACTATTAGGTGAGGGAAGTTTGTAAAAAATGAAAAAATAACATCCTAAAAGGAACATTATAGTAATGAAAAGAATAATTATTATCCAATAATGAATGTAGTTTTTTTTAACAGTATGTTCGTCAATTTTTTCTGTAACTTCGATAGGCAGTTTTTCTAATTCAGTATTCATTTCAATCGAGGGAATAAAGGTTGAATTTTTAAAATTTTATTTTGTGTTGCTTGAATAATTTTTTCTGCAGTTTCTGGTAAAAAAGGTAACAACTGGTGACCAATTAAATTTAGGGTTTGAACTTGCGATATCAGAAAAGTTTTTCTTTCATTCGCCTGTTTGCTCCAAGGGGTGAAGTCATTAATTTCTTTATTAAGCGATCTAATATTTGTCCAGATTGATTCTAGAACTAAATTAAATTCATAATTATCAAAATGTTTTTTTAAATTTTTTGGATAAATCTGACTTATCACTAAATTTGTTTTATCAATAGATAAGTTGTCTTTTTGAGCTAATGTAGTGATTCTACTTAATAAATTTCCAAGTTCATTAGCTAGATCTGAACTATAAACCTCGTTCATTCTTTTTTCCGAATAGTCACCGTCAGAATATGGTGAAATTTCTCGAAGAAAATAATAGCGAACAGCGTCAGTTCCGTATTTTTTTATTAAACTAAAAGGATCAATGATATTTCCAATAGTTTTACTCATTTTTTGACCGTTAACTGTGAGATAGTCGTGGACAAATAATGATTGAGGTAATTTTAATTTGGCAGAAAGAAGAAATGCCGGCCAGTAAACTGCATGAAAACGAACGATACCCTTTCCAATCACATGAATTTTTGCCGGCCACCATTCTTTATACAACTTATCATCCCAACCAAAGCCAATACCAGATTGATAGATATTTAAAGCGTCAAACCAAACATAAATTTTTTGAGTGGAATCATTTGGGACAGGAACACCCCAATTTCGCGCTCTTTCATTTAAGCGGGAAATACTAATATCACGAAGTGGTTGTTTTAAAAAGCCCAAAACCTCATTTTTTCTTTTTTCAGGGTAAATTTTAAGTGAGTCAGATTGAATTAAATCAATTAATTTATTTTGATATTTAGATAAACGAAAAAAATAATTAGTCTCAATAACTTTTTCTAGTTGTCGACCAGGGTGCTCATGACACTCGCCGTTTTCTCCGAGCTCCTCTTTTGTATAAAAAGTTTCACACCCAACACAGTAAAGTCCCTCGTAATCTTTTTTATAAATATCATCATTTTCGTTACATAACCGCCAAAGTCGTTGACTAGATATAAAATGATGCTTTTGGTCGCTGCCTTTTTGAAAAATATCAAACTTGACATTTAAAGATTCTGCTAATTGTTGAAATTCTTTTGCATGTTCATCAATAAATTTTTGTAGATTAATTTTAGATTTGTCTGCTGCCTGAACGTTTTTAATGGCATTTTCATCACTTCCACACAATAAAAGAACTTTATTTTCTAATAAGCGATAATATCGTGCAATTGTATCAGATTGAATAAATTCAAGAGCATGTCCAACATGAGGAGACGCATTAACGTAAGGAATCGAATTTGTAATTAACAAATTTTTGTTCATATCTTTTTATTTTATCACAGTTGCCAGGGTAATTAGTAAGGATGCGAGCAATAGAGCATTAATTAAATTAAATCCGATCGTTGCATTCAGTGTAAAAAAAATCAGTAAAAAAACCGTTAATAATCTAACGAATTTTCGAGGTAAGAATAATGACGATATTAAATATACTATTAATAATAGTAGGGCAATTACAATCAAGATTTTCCACCAAATATCAGGTGGGGTAACCCAGATAAAAACAGCAAAAAATCCAGCTGCTACTACTGTGATAAATAGTTTTTTTATTAAGGTCTTTTTATGCATATGCAAAACAATGTCATTGCGAACCCGAGCATAGTCGAGGGTGAAGCAATCCCGTTAATATAAGACGTCTTATTGGTATCGAGATTGCCACGTCGTCCCGACGGAAACGTCGAGACTTCCTCGCAATGACATAATCTCTATAAATTGATAATTGCGAAAATTTTGGTTTTGAACAATAGATAACAAACATGCTGTTGCAAGTTTAATTATTTTCAATTATAATCTGGAAGATATGACAAAACCATCAGAAAAAAAAATTGAAAAGAAACTTGAAAAAAAGATAGAGGTAAAAGTTGAAAAGGTAGAAAAAATTAAAGAAGTAAAAGTTATTGATACCGGTACTAAAACCCAGCTACCTGAAAATAAGCAAAAGATAATTGACGAATACGCACAAAAAAAGGGTGATACTGGATCTCCAGAGGTGCAAGTTGCACTTCTAAGTTATAAAATTCAGAATTTAGCTGCGCATTTGGAAATCAACAAAAAAGACAATCATTCAAGACGCGGGTTATTAAAGGTTATTGCAAAAAGACGCAGAATCATTAATTATTTACAGAGACTTAACGTTAAACGTTATAAAGTATTAATCAATAAATTGGGATTAAAAAAATAAAATCATAATCCTTTCTTAGAAAATGACAAAATTTGAAACCTCCATTGAGATTGATGGAAAAAAATTAGTTCTTCAGTTTGGGAAATTAGCACAAGCAGTTGACTCGTCAGTATATGCATGTTTAGGAGATACTGCAGTTCTTGTAACAGTTGCAGTTGGACCTGAAAATCCAAATATTGACTATTTTCCATTATCTGTTGATTATGTTGAAAAATTATACGCTGGTGGCTTAATCAAGGGATCAAGATGGGTTAAACGAGAAGGTCGTCCTTCAGACGAGGCAGTTTTGATTGGTCGTTTAATCGATCGTTCAATTCGTCCGCTTTTTCCTAAATCATACAAAAAACAAGTTCAAGTAATTATTACCCTATTATCAGTGGACGATGAAAATGATCCGGAAGTTGTGGCTGCGATAGCAACATCTGCTGCAGTGGCTGCTTCAAGTATTCCTTGGGATGGTCCAATTAGTACAGTTAAGATCGGATATATCCCTTCTTTGGAGAGTTCAAAAGGAACACTTATATTAAATCCTTCAGAAAAAGAACAGGAATATTCAGCCCTTGAATTGGTTATGTCCTCAACCACTGATAAAGTTTTAATGATTGAAACAAAAGCCAATGCATTACCAGATCAAATAATTCAAGAAGGAATTGAAATGGCAAAAAAAGAAAACGCAAAAATTATAGATTTCATTAATAGCTTAGTCAAAAAAGTTGGTAAAGTAAAAATTCATGCAGCAGAAAAAGCAGCAACGGAAGAATTAAATGAAATCATTAAAAATAAATATACCAAAGGGCTTGAGCAAGCAATAAAACTCGCTGCTTCAACCGCTGGAAGCAATAGCATCGGTTTAACAGAAATTATTGATGCAATTTATGAAGAAGTTGATGGTAAATTTGATAAAAAACAAATTAACGCTGCGATTGAAAAGTTTAATTACGCAAAAATTAAAAAAGATATTCTTGAAAAAAAACAACGACCTGATGGAAGAAAAGTTGATGAAGTAAGAAAACTTTCAATTGAAGTTGGCTTTATACCAAGAACGCACGGATCCGCACTTTTTCAACGTGGCGAAACTCAAGTTTTATCTATTGTAACTCTTGGGTCAACGGCACTTGAACAATTAATCGAAGGTCCTGAAGGAAAAGAAGCAAAAAGGTATATTCATCATTATTCGGATGGACCTTATTCATATGGTCAGGTTGGACGAATGTTTGGGCCAAGTCGACGTGCTATTGGTCATGGAGCCTTGGCGGAAAAAGCCGTCGAACCAATTTTACCGTCAAATGAAGCTTTTCCATATGCAATTCGCGTCGTCTCAGAAATTTTGGCGGAAAACGGATCTTCTTCTATGGGCTCAGTTTGCGGATCATCACTTGCTTTAATGGATGCAGGAGTTCCACTTAAAAAGGCAGTTGCAGGTGTTGCAATGGGTATTGTTACAAAATCTGATGGTGAATATGTAATTTTAACTGACATTGTTGGATTGGAAGATTTTTCCGGTGAAATGGATTTTAAAATTGCAGGAACTGTTGATGGAATAACTGCAATTCAATTGGATGTGAAAAATAAAGGACTGACAAGTAAAATGATTAACGATATCTTCAAACAAGCAAAAATCGCAAGACTACATATATTAAATGAAATGAATAAAGTGATTGGTGAATCTAAAAAAGAAGTATCACAATTTGCGCCAAAGGTTGTGGTTTTAACTCCTCCACCGGATAAAATCGGAGAAATTATCGGTCCGGGCGGAAAAAATATTCGTGCTCTTATTGCAAAAACCCAAACAGAAATTAATGTTGGCGATGATGGAAAAGTAACAGTGAGCGGTCTTGATCGTGCAAAGGTTGACGAGGCAGCCAAAGCAATTAGTGATATCACCCGGGAAATTCAAGTAGGGGAGACTTTTACCGGTCCAGTTGTTCGTATTCTTCCTTTTGGTGCTTTTATTGAACTGACACCTGGAAAAGACGGATTAGTTCATGTTTCAAAAATGGGACCAGGTTTCATCCGTGATCCTGGACAGGTGGTAAAAATCGGACAAATTGTTACAGTCAAAGTGGTCCAAATTGACAATCAGGGACGGATAAATCTTCAGCTGGTGAAGTAACTCTTTTTATTAAATTACATTTTTTATTTAAACATTCTTTTTTTTGGCTTAATCTCTTTTTCTCGTTTCACGCTAAAATGATCTGGCTTCCATCGTCATATTGAGTTAATGATTACGAATTAAATTTTTCTAACAAGGCCTTCATAGGCATTGATTTCAATAAGGTCACCGTCTTGAAAAACTTTTGTTGCGATTTCTGTTCCAACAATGCACGGAATTCCAAATTCTCGTGATATTATCGCTGCATGACATAAAATACCACCAAAATCAGTGATTATTCCAGCTGATTTCATTAATGCTGGAACCAGATCTGGTCTTGTCATCGGCGAGATAATAATATCGCCACGATCAACTTTAGGAATATCTTCAATATCAAACACGAGTTTTGCTTTACCAGAAGCTCTTCCTCTGTTTGCAATTGTACCTTTAACCTGATTTATTAACACCTTATTTGTTATTGTTTTTTTTATTTGTTTTCCAGAGAGCAGCAAAAATTTATTATTTTCGAGAATAAGTGCATAATTATTTATTCGTTCATCAATTTGTTTTTTCTTAATTCGTGATCTTTCTTTGATAAGGCTAATTATTTCATCTCCTGTTAAATAGACTAATTCGTTTATTGAAAAATTAAATCTTTTTGCTATTTCATTAAAAAGATTGTTGACGTTATAATGAGCAATAAAGAAAATGTCTAATCGATAAGTTTGGAGATATAACATTTCTCTTGCGATCTTTATAAGATTAACAATTATTTTTGATTTTGAAATCATTTTATAAGTATTGATAAAATTCAGTAGAGAATCTGATTTTATTTTGTAAATTTGTACTAATTTTTTTTTTGGATTTTCTATAATTATATTGTTAAGTCTTTGTTCAACTGAGTTTTTATTTTGATATTTACCTAGATATGCAACTACAGAAGTCCAGGCAAAACCATCGATAAAATTATGGATATCACGATAAGGATTATAATTGGAATCAGACTGTATTTTTATTGCAATTTTTATCAGAGTTTCGTTTTCTTGGACAAAAAAACTTTTCTTAATAGGAATAACCAATTTACTTATTAATAAATCCTGTTCTTGTTTATTTGTAATATTTAAACGAGTTTCTAATTTCTTAGTAATCTCTTTTTTTAAAATACTATCAATTACTAATATTGTATTTAAAAATGGCATAAAATCTAAAACTGATTTTTGATATTTAAGATAAAGATCCAATATTTCTTGGTTGGTAAAATCGGATAAATTTGTTAATTTCTTTATTTCAGTTGAAGTATTCAGTAATTTTTTTGAATATTGATAGCAAGATTTAATAAAACTTTCTAAGTAGTATTTTTCTTTATTAATTTTTCCTTTTAATAAGATTTCTAAATGGATAAATTCGTTTAAATCAATACTAATTTCATTATCAACGATTTTTTGATTTTCTAAACCAAAACCCAGTTTAAGTGAGTTTTTATAGTATTTTTCCCGATGCCCTTCAAAGACGTACCATTGAAATAATAAAGAAGCTTTTGTTTTTACTACAGCTTGCCACTTGATACTCATATTAATAGTAATTTTACTAAATAAGAACTCTATATTAATAGTAAAATAATTTATAAATAGATTATGACCTTGATTTTATTTTCAGTACGTGCTCCAGTTGGTGAAATAGCCGAATCTTCTTCTTTATCTCTGTTTAAAATGGAGTAAAATTGAAACATGAAACTGCCAACCAATTCTCAACTGATAATCTACCAGACCGAGGATGGGCAAACGAAGATTGATGTGCGTTTTGATGGAGATACTGTGTGGTTGACACAAACAGCTTTGGCAGAGCTTTTTCAAACTACAAAAAATAATATAAGCCAACATGTAAAAAATGTTTTTGAAGAAGGTGAAGTAGACCAAAGAGCAACTGTTAAGAAATTCTTAACAGTTCAAACCGAAGGTCAGAGAGAAGTAAAGCGTGAATTGGAATATTACAATCTTGATCTCATTATTTCTATTGGATATCGAATTAAAAGCAGGGTAGCATCAGCTTTCAGAATTTGGGCAACTAAACATTTGCATGAATTTATCGTTAAAGGTTTTGTGATGGATGATGAACGGTTGAAAAATCCAGATTTACCGTTTGATTATTTTGAAGAATTGACTCGTCGTATTTCAGAAATACGCACTTCGGAAAAAAGATTTTATAGAAAAATTACTGATATTTATGCAACCAGTGTTGACTATGATCCAACAAATGAGAATAGTATTCTCTTTTTTAAAACAGTACAAAATAAAGTTCATTATGCAATTACAGGAAGTACTGCGGCGGAAATAATTGCAGGTAGGGTAGATAGTAAAAAACCAAATGTGGGTTTGATAAACTTTAGGGGCAGTAAACCAACAAAAGAAGAAATTGTAATTGCCAAAAATTATTTGAGCGAACAAGAGCTTCTTGTTTTAAATAATCTTGTCGAGCAATATCTCGTATTTGCCGAAGGACAAGCAATGCAGAGAGTGCCAATGTATATGAAAGATTGGATTGATAAACTTCATGGATTTTTGCAAATTAACAATAAAGATATTTTGAAAGATGCAGGTAAGGTTTCGCATGAGTTGGCAAAAGAATTGGCGGAAAAGGAATTTGATAAATATTATAAAAAAAGTTTAAAAGCGCCAAGTAAGGCAGATGTGGATTTTGAAACATTTGCCAATAAAGCAGCAAAACTTGTTGGCAAAGGCAAAAAGAAAAAATAATCCTCGTGCAAAATTTCCATCTTTATCTCGCTTAAAAATGGAGTAAAATAGGGAATATGATGAATAACAATCGCAAGCAATTTCATGAAAGGCTTTGGTCGGCTGCGGTACAACTTCGAGCAAATTCCGGACTTAAACTTAATGAAATATCTGAACCGATCTTAGGTCTTATTTTTCTTAAGTTTGCTGACGTGCGTTTTAAAAAAATCCAAACAGGAATTGTTTCGGATAGAAAGACAGTTTATTCCACTCGAGTTCGTCCTATTAATCCAGATGACTTTAAATCAAAAGGTGTGCTTTATCTTCCTGAAACTGCCACTTATTCATATATTATGAACCTTCCAGAAAGTGCAAACATTGGAAAAGCTATCAATGATGCGATGAAGGAAATCGAAAGAAATAATACCGACCTTGCCGGTGTCTTACCTCAAGACTACACTTCTCTTCACAAAGTTCCCGGTGAAAATAGCAAAATATTAATCACACTTCTTAAAAATTTTAATCAAATTCCCGATGACATTGAGGGTGATGCTTTTGGAGAAATTTACGAATATTTTCTTGGTGAATTTGCCCGTACAGAAGGACAAGACGGAGGGGAATTTTTTACTGCTCAATCGATCGTAAAACTTTTAGTCGAAGTAATTGAGCCATATCATGGACAAATCTTTGATCCGGCTTGTGGAAGTGGTGGTATGTTTGTCCATTCGGCCAAGTTCGTGGAAAATCATTTGAAAAATAAATCATCAATCTCAAAAGAAGTAGCAATCTATGGTCAGGAAAAAACCGGAGCAACAGTCAAAATTGCAAAAATGAATCTTGCCATTCATGGTTTATCAGGAAAAATTGCTGAAGTGAATTCTTTTTATACAGATGAATTTAATAGCGTTGGTAAGTTTGATTATGTCCTTGCCAATCCACCGTTTAATGTCAAAGGAAAAGATAAAGAAAAGCAGATCGTCATTGATCCGGAAAAACTAAAAGGTGACCCAAGATATTATCTTGGCCTGCCTCTCACTGGTAAAGGCGAAATTTCAAATGGAAACTATCTCTGGATACAAATGTTTGCGAGCGCGTTATCTGCGCAAGGTCGTGCTGGTTTTATCATGGCTAACGCGGCGACTGACGCTGGAAATGCCGAAAAAGAAATTAGAAAAAAATTAATTGAGTCAGGAATAGTCGATGTAATTATTTCCACGCCACCGAATATGTTTCTAAATGTAACTCTTTCATCAACTCTTTGGTTTTTAGATAAAGGAAAAAAAGGAACAGATAGACAAAATAAAATTTTATTTATCAACGCACAGGATATTTTTATACCAATTGACAGAGCACATAATGAATGGACGAATGACCAAATTCAAGAAATTGCCAGTATTGTTCGCCGTTATCGAGAGGAACCCTCCTTCGCTAAAGCTACGGCGGGCAAGGAAAAATATGAAGATATCAAAGGTCGATGTAAAATGGCAACACTCGAAGAAGTCCGCGCTAACGATTACTCACTTAACCCGGGACGTTATGTTGAAATCATTGAAAAAGAAATGAGCGATATTGATTTTAACGCACGAATGAAAGAACTGACAGGTGAATTTACAAAATTAACCGAAAAAGCACACGAACTCGAAAAGAAAATTACAAATGATTGGGGAAAATTTTTATAATTTTTAACTAACATATGAGAGAGGAAATTAAAAAACCGCAAATTGCCATCTATCAAGCCCTTGGAGATAAACAAAAAATTCGTGTCAGAATTGAAGGTGAAAATGTTTGGTTGACTCAAAAACAAATCGCTGATCTTTTTGATGTTAATGTGCGCACGGTTAATGAGCATTTAATAGATATATTTTTTGAGAAAGAATTGGATGAGACTTCAGTTGTCCGGAATTTCCGGATAACTGCTAATGATAATAAGACATATAACACAAAACACTATAATCTTGACGCAATACTCGCGGTTGGTTATCGTGTGCGATCTGATCGAGGAACACAGTTTCGTAAATGGGCAACAGAAAGATTGCGAGAATATTTAATTAAGGGTTTTACATTGGATGATGAAAGACTTAAACAAGGCGGTAGTCGGGCACGTTATTTTCAAGAACTACTTCAGCGAGTGCGTGACATCAGGAGTAGTGAGCGGATGTTTTATCAAAAGATAACTGATATTTATGCGACGAGTATTGACTATAAAGTTGACACAAATTTGACGCAAAAATTCTTTGCCACAGTGCAAAACAAAATGCACTATGCCGTGCATGGACATACTGCTGCCGAAATCATCATGCAGCGTGCTAATAGTAAAAAACCTTTAATGGGTCTTACTAGTTTTAAAAACGATTACATTACTATCGATGATATTGTGATCGCGAAAAACTATTTGACCGAACCGGAAATAAAACAATTGAATTTAATCGTCTCACTTTATATTGATTTTGCAGAGTTACAAGCCAGTAGCGGTCGTTTAATGAAAATGCGGGATTGGATCAGAAAATTGGATGAATTTTCAAATATTTCTGAAAAAAAGTTATTGTATTCAGCCTGTACAGTGAGTGCAAAACAGGCGGAACAAAAGGCGTTGAAGGAATATGAAAAATATCGCAAAGTGCAAGATAAAAATTATATTTCCGATTTTGATCGCGAGGTGAAAAAGCTTTTGGAGATGGATAAAAAGAGAGGTAGAAATAAAATTTACTAAAATAACCATGACAACTTTTCAGAAAGTAAAATTGGGGGATGTATGTTCTCAGATAACAGACGGTAAACACGGAGATTGTATTAATAATGACAATTCTGGTTATTATTTTATAAGTTCAAAAGATGTTTTTAATGGCTCAATACATTATGAAAACGCAAGACAAATTATAGAAGCCGATTTTCTTGATACTCATAGAAGAACAAAACTGGAAATTGGTGATATCTTAATAACAAACAGTGGTACGATTGGGAGGATGGCTTTAATTAAAAACAATACAAGAGTTGAAAAAACGACTTTTCAAAAAAGTGTCGCCATTATCAAACCAAAACAAAATGTTAATAACACTTATTTATTTTATAAATTACTATCCCTTTATAAACAGCTTGTTAACTTAGGCGGTGGTTCTGCACAGCATAATTTACTACTTGGTGATTTGAGAAATTTTATAATTCAAATTCCCGATCTTCCAACTCAAACCCGCATTGCTTCTGTCCTTTCTGCCTATGACGATCTGATCGAGAACAACGAAAAGCGTATCAAGGCACTGGAAGAAATGGCGCAGCTTCTTTATGCCGAATGGTTTGTGAAATTCAAATTTCCCTTTCGACTGCGCTTAGAGCAAGCCGGGCATGAAAAAGTGAAAATGGTTGATAGTCACACTGAATACGGCATGATTCCGGAAGGGTGGGAGGTAGTAAAAATTGACAATTTATTGAAAATTGTAAAGAGAAAAATAAAACTACAAACTAGTGAATATAAAATATCAGGTCAGTTTCCGATAATTGATCAAGGGAGAGATTTTATTGCAGGATTACGGATAATAGGGAATTAATTTATAGTGAAAATCTAATTGTTTTTGGTGACCACTCTCGCTGTTTTAAATATTGCAACTTTCCTTTTGCTTGTGGTGCTGATGGAACGCAATTATTAAAAACAAATGAACCTGAAAGAATGCCACAAATATTGCTGTATTTTTCAGTCATAAACGCGGGTTTGCAAAACTTCAATTATGCAAGGCACTATAAATTTTTAAAAGAGTTAAAAGTTATACTGCCAAATCAATTAATAGCAAGTTATTTTGATAAAATTGTCAGTAGTATTTATGAACAAATTAAACAATTAAGATTACAGAATATTAATTCTGGTAAAATACGCGACCTATTAATTCCTCAGTTGGTCACTGGGAAAAGGGGAATAAAATTATGATGAACAAAATCGGAAGAAACGATCCTTGTTCTTGTGGAAGCGGAAAGAAATACAAAAGATGTCATTATTTAATTGATTCATCTCGTCCTACCAATAAAGAATTGGTTAAAATGCGAAAGAAATTTGCAGAAGATTCGCGGAAAAGGATATATGTATTGCAGAAGCATGGAATTTTTATTGATTTTGTTGCTCCAGCAATTTTTAAAGAAAAATCCATATGGGCTCTGGGTAGCCGATTGTATCCGAATGAGAAGCCAAATATCACATTTCATGAGTTTTTATTAAGCGCTCTTGCACAAGAGTTAGGTAAAGAGTGGATTTTGGATCAAGAGAATAAAACATTAGAGCAAAGACATTTTATTATGAAATGTCATCACTATTATAAAGAGTGGAAAAATAAAGAAAATAAACATCCGGAAGACCCAAATAACAATGAGACAATTTGGTCTAATGTTCCTGATGGTTATAGTAAATCACTAATATCGCTCGCTTTTGATTTCGCTTGCATAATACATATTAACGGTCAAGTTCCCAAGCAAATTATTGACAGGTTAAAATTAATGGATAGTAATTATCAAGGTGCAAGATATGAAATTATGGTGGCGGGAATACTATCAAGAATGGATTGTAAACTAGAATATTTAGATGAAAAATACAAACACGAAAAAAAGACACCCAAGCACAACGAGTTTTTAGTAACTGATCCGTCAACCAAATTTTCTTTTTCTGTTGAAGCAAAAAGCAAAGTAAGAAAAGGGGTGCTCCATGAAGAAGGTCAAATTATTCCTTATCAACTATGGAACAATGCTACAAAACCCTATAAAGACGCTATAAATGACCAAATTCCAGAAAATATTGCCTATGTGGTTTTTGCTGATGTCAATTCACCACCTACTCCGGAATTGTCAATTGAAAAAAAACCGTATTTTAAAAAAATACTGGAAAACAGAAAGAACACTCCTGTTAATAAACCAGGCAATCTTGACCCTTGTTCTGCAATAGTATATACAAACTATTCTTACCATTACCAAACACAAAATGAGTCAAATACTAATGAAGCAGTCCTTGTAATACCGCAATATGCGAAATATATATTACCTGAAGCTCTTGTTATAAAATTTCAACATACATTGAACGGATATTCATATATTCCAGATATTAAATATGATGGAACAATTAGGTCCTAATTTTAAATAATTATGAACCAATTTAACGAAGATAATTTGGTTGAGCAGACGGTGATTAAAATCATCGAAGAAATTTGGGCGGATTCAACATGTCATATTAATGCTTATAAAGAAGATGATGATTTAGCGCTTGGGCGGGAAAATCAAGGCGAAGTGGTACTGAAAAAATATTTGTTGCCAGCATTGAAAAAAATAAATTCTTCTTTACCAGAAGAAGCATTAATCCAGGCGATAGATTTAATTACTCGTGATAGATCTAATTTGAGTTTGGTAAAAGCAAACAAAGAAGTTTATAAACTTTTACGTGACGGAGTAAATGTCATTATCGAACAACCAAACGGAGAAACAAAAGATGAACGGGTGAGATTTTTTGATTTTGAAGACATTAACAATAATCATTTTTTGGCCATCTCACAATTATGGATAGTTGGCGAAATGTACACGCGTCGACCAGATGTTATTTTATACGTCAATGGAATTCCCCTTGTTTTATTAGAGCTTAAAGCATCACACAAAAGCTTAGTGGACGCATACCGAGACAATATTCGCGATTACAAAACGACTATTCCCAAACTCTTTTGGTACAACATGGGAATAATTATCAGTAACGGTATTGAAAATAAATTTGGATCACTAACTTCGCCTTTTGAATTTTTCAATGAATGGAAAAAAGCAGAAAAAGAAGATGAAAAACCTAATAACAATCTTTTAACCATTCTTAATGGTATTTGTGACAAAAAACGATTACTAGATATCTTTGAAAATTTTATTTTGTACGACGAATCAAAAGGAGAAGGTAAAAAAATTGTTCCCCGATATTTTCAGTATCTTGGTGTGAATCGTGCATTTGAAAACGTTATTGAACGTAAAAATTTATCAGGAAAATTAGGAGTTTTTTGGCATACGCAAGGATCAGGAAAATCTTTTTCTATGGTTTGGCTTTCGCAAAAAGTTCTTAGGAAATTGACAGGTAATTTTACTTTTGTTATTGTGACAGACAGAACGCAACTGGATGGACAAGCATATAAAAATTTTGTCAATGTTGGAGTAATTCATGAATCAGAAGCTCACGCCGAAAGCATTTCTCACTTAAAAAATTTACTAACCCAAGATCACCGACAAATTTTTACAACAATTCAAAAATTTCAAGATATTACCGGTGCAATTTCAAATCGCGAAAACATTATTGTCATGACCGATGAAGCTCATCGCACCCAATATGATCGAATGGCTTTGAATATGCGCAAATCCATGCCAAACGCATCTTTCATTGGCTTCACCGGAACGCCACTTATGGCAGATGGCGAAGTTGAGACGGTCAAAACTTTTGGTGAATATGTCTCGGTTTATAATTTTGGACAATCGGTTGCCGATGGTGCAACCGTTCCACTTTACTATGAAAATCGAGTTCCAAGACTCAAAAATGTCAACGAAAATTTAGAAGAACAATTGGGACAGCTCATGAATAAATATGACCTTGATGAAGATGAAGAAGAAAAGCTGGAACGGGAATATTCCAATTTTTATGAAATTATTACCCGTGAAGATCGACTCAACACTATTGCTTGTGACATTGTTGAACATTATGCAGGTAGAGGTTACAACGGAAAAGCAATGGTTGTATCAATCGATAAAAAAACCACTTTTCGGATGTATGACAAAGTCAAAAAAGAATGGAACCGCTATATTGTCAAACTGAGGATGGATATTTTGCGAGCTCCTGATGAACACGAAAAAGAAAAAATCATTGAGAAATTAGAACGACACGAGAATGTAGATATGGCAGTGATGGTTAGTTTGGGTGATAATCAAAATGAAATTGCCGATATGGAAGAGTTTGAAATTGACGTTAAACCAATCAGAGAACGAATTATTCATGGAAACTTGGAGGATGAATTTAAAAAAGCTGACAGTAATTTACGGATTATCTTTGTTTGTGCAATGTGGATGACAGGATTTGATGTCCCAAATCTTTCAACTTTATATTTAGATAAACCATTAAAAAACCATACTTTAATGCAAACAATTGCTCGAGCTAATCGCGTTGCCGATGAAGGCAAAAAGAATGGAATAATTGTTGACTACATCGGAGTATTTAAAAACATTGAACGAGCTTTGGCACTGTACGCAGCCAGTGGAATTGATGATGATGAAATAATTAAAAGCAAAGACGAACTTTTAAAAGACTTAAAAAATATTCTTCAAAAAACAAAAGAATTTTTAAACAGCGAACAAATTAAATTGGAGGTATTACTTGAAGCGCCGAATGGTCAGAAATTGCTACTCTTGGAAAAGTTCGTAAATACAATAATCAAACATCAAAAAAAGAAAAAGAAATTTTTAAATCTTGCCAGTGATTTGCAAAATGCCTATCGTTTTGTGCTGCCTGACCCTGTTGCTGAAGATTTTTACAATGAGGTGACGGCTGTTCGAGTGATTGCGTCACGAATTCGAAACGTAGGTTCACAAAGTATTGATGTTTCTCAAGTTAAAAAAGATTTGGAAGATTTACTAGATAAATCAATACAGGCTGGAGAATATGTGATTTCTCAACACAAGAAAGTAAAAGACTTAAGCAAGTTAGACGCTGACGCTTTACATACATTTTTTGCGAAATTAGAAAATAAAAACGTTCAAGTTGATTCGATGAGCGCTGAACTTAAAGAAAAAATTGAAGAAATGGTTATGAGAAATAAAAAACGAGCAAAGTTTATGGAGAGGCTAATTGCCCTTTTGCAAGAATATAATAGCGGAGCTCATGATGTGGATCAACTTTTTGATGATTTAGTTGATTTGGCAAAAGATTTGGACAAAGAAGAACAACGGGCAGTAAGCGAAAATTTAAGTGAGGATGAATTGGCAATTTTCGACTTATTAATTAAAGATAATTTAAGCCCAGATGAAATTGCAAGAATCAAAGATTCAACGCACGAATTACTAACAAACCTTAAACCACTTCTTGTTCCGCATTGGAGGAATTTTGAAACAAACAGATCTGAAATAAAGATTGCGATTTCAGATTTACTATATGCAAAATTACCGGAACCGTCCTACACAGAAAAGGATTGTGAATTGAAAGGATCTGAAATTTATAATTTTGTTTATGAGCAACCCCAATTTAACTATAGTTGATTAATCTTTTAGGCCGCACTTGTTAATAACATGACCTTTATTTTAGATGAAGATACGGCACAAAGGGCCGTAACCATCAATATTTATTAAGTTATTGATGGACGAGCCCTTAGCCTACTTTATACTAAAAAATATTTGAATCGATTTTTCAGTATATACCTATCTAACCCGCTTCGCTCGCGAAGCGAAGCGAGTCCACTTTGACAACCCTTCAGGTTGCAAACTAGAGTAAGATTGGTATACAATTAAACACATATGTCAAGACGGAGATCAAAATTTAAACTTCCATTCTTTAAATTTAAGATCAATAAAAAAACCATGTTAAACATGATGGGGTTTATATTTGTTGGTGTTGCGTTGATTTTAATAGTTTCGTTTTTGAATATTTTTCAACCTAGTCAAGAAAATGGTCGATTATTAGAGCGCGTAAATGGTTTTTTAATTGAAAAGTTTAGTGGTTTATCAGTGTTTATACCCTTATTGTTACTTATGTTCAGTGGTCATTTTTTTAACACAAAAAAACTCAAGTTTATTAAATTTCATATTACGGGAGGTATTACGTTAATATTTATTGCCTTATTAGGGTTATTAAAAAGTGGAGCTTGGGGACAATACATATTTGATAGTTTAAGTATTGATCTGACAAAGCTTGGCGCAACAATCATTCTTTTAGTTTTTTTTCTAATTGGTTTAATTTTGTTTCTCGATACCTCAATTGATATTTTTGTTATTTTTATCATCAAATCATTAAAGGCACTTTTTGTTTTTATGCAACATTATCTATTTCGAAGTTTTTTCACTAATAAAAAACGCAGTGATTTAAAAAAGACCGAGAAAACCGAACCAGTATTTATTAAAGACCAGAAAACATTTGATCGAGTGAGACAACCTTTATCAACCTTACCGGTTGTATCTGAAGCAAAATTGCATACAGCTGCGTCCAATAGTGATTTCACGATTAAGCCAATTAGCCCATCCTCATCAACCACTTGGGTATATCCTCCACTAAATTTACTGATGGACGTGGCTCAAAAAGAAGCAGAGCGGGGTGATGTTCAAGCAAACGCAGCTAAAATTGAAGCAACTTTAGAAAGCTTTGGTATTCGTGCAAAAGTTGATGAAGTGAACTATGGTCCAGCAGTGACACAATATGCACTCTCCATTACCATGGGAACAAAATTATCAAGGATAACTGCCCTGAGTAATGATTTAGCACTATCTTTGGCGGCCTCAACCGGAACAGTGAGAATTGAGGCACCAATACCTGGACGTTCAATGGTGGGAATTGAAATTCCAAATATTAGACCAGAAATTGTAACTTTAAAAAAGATGCTAATGTCAGATGCTTTTACTAAAGAAAAAGATCCATTAATGGTCCCGCTTGGTCTAGATGTTTCAGGGACTCCTCGTGCTGGAAGTTTAGCAAAAATGCCTCATGTATTAATTGCTGGAGCAACTGGTTCAGGTAAATCAGTAATGTTGAATGCTTGGATAACTACTTTTCTTTTTAGAACAAAACCTGAAGAACTTAGATTAATTTTGGTTGATCCAAAACGAGTTGAATTAACACTGTACAATGGCATACCTCATTTATTAACCGAAGTAATTGTTGAGCCGGAAAAGATTATTAAAGCGTTGCGTTGGACAGTTGGAGAAATGGAAAGTCGTTATAAAACATTCGCTCAAGCCGGTGTAAGAAATCTGGACGGTTATAATGCACTTGAAGGTGTTGAAAAAAAACCATATATAATTTTCGTGATTGATGAGTTGGCAGATTTAATGATTTTTGCGGCTCGTGATGCAGAAGAATTGATCACAAGAATTGCACAGATGGCGCGAGCAACCGGAATTCATTTAGTTTTAGCAACACAAAGACCGTCGGTTGATGTTATTACCGGTTTAATGAAAGCGAATATTCCAACAAGAATTTCATTTAGTGTTTCATCTATGATCGACTCACGCGTCATTATAGACATGCCGGGTGCGGAAAAATTACTCGGTAAAGGAGATATGTTATATATGCCTCCGGATCAAGCAAAGCCTCGTCGTATTCAAGGACCATTTTTAACGGAAAAAGAAGTTTCACAATTAACAAAATTCCTCAAGTCACAAAATCCGGAAGTGCATTACACGGAAGAAATCACCGAAGTTGATATAAAAATTAATCCTTCGGGTTTATTTCCAGTCGGTGGTGTTGGTGGTTCTGATAATGATCCGCTTTTTAGTCAAGCAATGGCATTGGTGACACAATTTGACAAAGCGTCTGCATCTTTATTGCAAAGACGACTGTCAATTGGATATGCCCGAGCTGCACGGATTCTTGATCAACTGGAAGCCGCTGGATTTGTTGGACCATCTGAAGGTTCAAAACCACGGGAAGTAATTAAACACAGCGTTGCTTCTCCAGACGAAATTCCGGTGGAAGAAAAGGGAGACTAATACTGCATTCTCGTTAATTATTTATTTCATGAAAATAAATAAGTTTAGTTTATTTTCTGAAATTACTGCTATAATTATTTTTATATGAAAATGTTATGGAAAAAAGAAAACGAACATGACTTCTTTATTAAATCATTAAACTTTGCTACTCCTGAACAACTATTCTATACTACATCTGATAAAAAGTTTTATGCTTATTGGACGAAAAGTTATAGCGACGCAAAAACAACTCTTCAAAGTAGAAATTCTTTAATTGGCAATTATACTGAAAAATGGTCTACTGATCTTTTTTCTGAAATTGCCAAGCAATTAGATGTTTTTTCTGTTCAAGGTGCAATTTGAAATAATACTATAATTAAAACCAAAAATGAAAAATAAAAACTTTGACGTAAAAATTTATCATTCCTCTTTTTGTTCTTATATTATTAATGCAAAAGATCAGGAGGAAGCTATCCAGAAAGCACGAAAACATAAAATAAATAATATAGAACTTATGAATAATTTAGAGCCTTGGAAGGACGCTGATACCGTTGAGAAAGTATAAAAAATATGAAAATAATAGAAAGTAAGCTACCTTTTAGTTATAAAACAATTAAAGTTACTCAGAGCAGAATTGATAAAGGATTATTAGCAATTCCTGTATCTTTGATAGACTACTTCCCAAAAAATAAAAATACAATCTTAATAGCAACTGGAATAAGTGTTGAAATGAGCCCAAAGCATTTTACTCCCTATACGAGTAGCAGTCGAGAATGCCGTATTGGAGGAATACGGAATTTCTATGAAAAATATCAAGTTAGAGACGGCGATGAAATCGTTGTTCAAATACTGGACGTAGATAAATATCGACTATATACAGAAAATCAGTTCGAAAACCTTATAAAAGAGACTGAAAGTCAATTTGATCATTCAAAAGATGAAGAAGAAGCAACATTGAGTTTAGAAAAAATAACAAAAATAACTAACTCTAAACCTGGACAAGCTCTATTAAGCGAATATTACCGTTTAGCAAAAACCATTATCAAATCAAGGAAAAAAATAACATCGAAACCAAGTTTTACAAAGGAAAGTGTTTCTCCAGCTATGAGGAAATTATTAACTCAACTTTATGATGGTAAATGTCAAGTTACGGGCTTTGGTTTCCTAATGAAAAATAAGAAACCGTATTTTGAAATTCATCATATTGAACCTGATTTTGGAGATCACTTAAAAAATCTGCTCGTTGTTAGTCCTAATATTCACGCAGAATTTACTTATACCGTCGTTGAACAATTTTTTGATTCTGAAGGTTGGATGAGGCATGTCAAATTTAACAGTCAAGAATTTACAGTAAATCACATTATTGATAAATTACCTGCAAGGTTCAAAAAAGAAGTTCATTATGAGAAATAAAATTATTATTTTGGTTTTTTATTATGATAGAAAGTGCATATAGAATTGGTCATCCAGCTCCATTTCCTATTGAACTTCCGTATCGTTTGATTCAGCTTTATACTTTTGAAGATGAGGTTGTTCTTGATCCTTTTGTTGGCAGTGGCACCACTTGTTTGGCTGCATTAAAAACAAAAAGACGATATGTAGGCTATGATAACAATAAGAAATATTGTGAATTAGCAGAAAGAAGAATTAAAGAATATCTTCAAAGTCAAAACACTCTTTTTAATCAACAAACAAATACAAGTCAAAAAATAGCATTAATTGCAAATGTTTAATTGACGTTATTTTACTTATCTCAAATACCTCTTAACATTAGTATTGTGTTCTTCGAGGGTTTTTGAATAGTGCATTTTGCCGGTTTTGTCTGAGATGTAAAACCAAGCTTCGAAATTTGGATCAATTTCAGTAATTGCAGTTAAAGATGAAAGACTTGGATTACAAATTGGCGTTGGTGGTAGACCGGTATGAATATAGGTGTTATACGGTGATTCCAATTTTAAATCATCAGCAGAAAGTTCTTTTTTCCACCAAGACATTTCTGATGCTTGATAACCAAGTGTATATTGAATGGTTGCGTCAATATTTAAAGCCCAGTCGTTTTTCCAGCGCTTATAAATGATACTTGCCACTTTTTGACGATCATCAGGTAATTTTACTTCTCTTTCAACCAACGAAGCAATTGTAATTACTTGATTAGTGGTTAATCCAAGTTTTTTTATCGAACTTGATGATAATGTTTTAAACTTGTTATCGAAATTTGAATTAATTATTTTTACTAAATTATCAATAGATGAGGTTTTAGGGAATAAATATGTATCAGGAAAAATATAACCTTCTTTAAAAGCTTGGACAATTTCAATTTCTGGAATACTAATTTTGTTGTAAATTGCTTGTGCAGCTTCTTCTCTGCGCCAGCCTTCAAGTAATGTTACCCAGATATCAATTGTCCCGTGTGTTAAATTGTTTGCAATTGTTTCCGCAGACATTGAAGGAGAAAGGCGAAAATCTCCGGCTTGAATTTTTCTTTCAATTCCAAGCTTTTTAACAACAAGATAAAAACTAATTTTATTGCGAATAAGATTATTTTTTGATAAATTATTGGTGATTTGATTCAGGTTTTCACCTGGTTTTATTAAAAAAATTACATTAGTTTTATCGTTTTTATTAACAGGCATGTTTCCTTCTCGAATAAATATAAACCCGATAAAAATTAAAATAAATAAAGTTATTATAAAAACAACAAATTTATTCATGTTTTTAATAGTAGTTAATTAATAATTTACAAATAATCATATTCATGATTGATTGGAAACATAAACTTCTAATATTTTCTTTTGGTATTGTTTTGTTTTAATGATAAATTTGGTGATAATTCCTAGTTCTTTGATATTTAAAAGCCAAGCGATAAAAAAGTATAACAAAAAATACAAACACGCACTAAAAATAATTAATAAAAAAAGATTTAATGTTCTGGATGTATCAAAAATCAAACCATCCATTAGTTTCATAGTAAAATAAACAATAACAGCTGGTACAAAGGCTGAAAACCCAATTTTCAACGTATCAATAGACAAAGTTTTCATTGGGAAACCGTTTGTTTTGTTTTGAAGCATCAGAAGCAGAAGCATAACATTAAATATTATTGATATAGAAAAAGATAAAGCTAGAGACCAAACAGGAAGATGAAAAACTAAAACAAAAATTAAACTTAAACCTGTATTTATAACAATCGATATTAAACTAATAATAAAAGGTGTTCGACTATCAAGCATGGCATAAAAACATCGTGTTATTAAATAGTAAGACGCATGGAAAGGGATGGAAAACGCAAAATAGGAAAGAGTGTATGCAGTTAGTACTGTAGCGTCCCAGTCAAATTTTTGGGCGCCGAAAAAAAGACGGACAAGAGGTGTTCTTGCAAAAATAAAAAAAACCGCAATCGGAATGGTGAGAAAGAATAAATTTAAAATTGAATTGACAATGAGATTTTTTAATTCGATGTATTGTTTTTTTTGATACATCTCAGATAAATAAGGTAGCGCTGCTTGACCAAAAGCTATGCCAACAACTGATACAGGTAGTAGCTGTAAATGTTGTGCTAAATAAAAAGTGGTATATGCTCCACCACCGAGTAGTGATGATAATGCTAGGTCAATTGTTGCATCAATTTGGGTATTAATTACAGTAAGAACTCGAGGAATAATTAAAACGACAAACTCTTTAATTGCATTTGATGATCTGATTAAAAAATGATAATGGAATTTGAAAATTCCTAAAATTGGAAGCTGAATAACAAAGAACAAAATTGCTCCAATAATTACCCCGAGTATTGGTGCAAAAAGAGATAATTGAGTAGAAAATAATATGGTAATTATTATTGCTGATAAATTGTAAAAAATTGGTGCAAGTGCAGTAATAAAATATGATTTGTTAGCTTGGGCTAATCCTGTTAAAAAATTTCCCCACATTAGAAATGGAAGCTGTGATAGTAGGAGTAATCGCGAAAAGAGGACAATTTGGGTTTTTTGTGCCAGACTAAAACCATTAACAATTATTTCAGTAATTCCTGGCATAAAAATAAAAAGAATGACGATAAAAAAACCGAGGGCAATACTAATAAGATTAATAATTGATGATAGATTTATCTCGAGTTCTTCGGAGTTATCTTGATATTTAATAAAAAGGGGGATAAGCGTTGAGGTAAGGGCTCCAGTAATTAATATTTCAAAAATTAAATCCGGGATACGAAACGCAGCGAAAAAAACATCGAGCTCATACTTATTAAAATAGTCAGTTAGAATACGATAACGGAAAAACCCCATAAACCTTGATAACAAAATCATTCCCGAGAGAATTAAGGTTGATGAAATAATTCCACCTTGTTTTGTAAAAATTAGTTTTTTTGTTCTATTTATTAGTTTATCCATATAATTCTTCTTGACATTTGGGTATAAATGGCGTTAAATGGTTAGATATGGTGTTTTTTGGTGAATACCAAGTTTCATTTTCAGCTCCAGGCAGAATTGTGCTGCCAAAAAAATTGCGTGAATTATTAAAAGGTAACATCTTTATTTTAACAAAAGGATTTGACAATTGCTTGAGTGGATATGATCAAGATGATTGGAATGAACGTTCAAAATCACTCTTAAACGTATCTCTACTTGAGAAAAATGAATTAGCCAACAGAAGATTTTTATTTGCCTCGACAGTTTATTTAGAAATTGACGATCAAGGAAGGTTTGTAATACCCAAAAACATGTTGAGTTACAGTGAAATTGTAGATAAAGCTGTTGTTATTGGTGTTGGAGATCATTTTGAAATATGGTCACCAGTGAACTGGCAAAAATATACTCAGCCCACGATAGTTACTAGTTCAAAAAATAAATAATGCATACGCCAGTTTTATTAACAGAGGTGATTAAATGGTTACAGGTTCAGCCAGATGAAAAATATATTGATGCAACTGTAGGAGAAGGTGGACACTCAAAAGCAATTCTCGAACTTGGTGGTCTTGTATTGGGAATTGATCGGGACAAAAACCAAATTAAATCATTTTTTAATAATCTTACGGGTTTTAAAAATCGGATTACATTAAAACAAGGTAATTTTTCTGACATTGATAAGATTGCCAAAGACGCAAAATTTGAAAAAGTTTCCGGTGTGTTGTTTGATCTTGGAGTATCTATGGGTCAACTGCGTGGAACAATTCCTGGATTATCTTATCAAAACGAATCTGATTTATTAGATATGCGTTTAGATGATGCATCAGATGAAACTGCGTCAGACATTCTTAATCAGTATGATAAAAAAAACCTTTATCAGATAATTGCTGGTTATGGTGAAGAATTAAAAGCCAGCGTAATTATCGATGAAATATTTCAAATACGGATAAAAAACAAGATCAAAACAGTAGGTGATTTAAATAGAGTGTTAAAAAAAATTGGTGGAGGAGAAAAAACACAAAGACGGGTTTTTCAAGCACTTAGAATTGCAGTCAATCACGAATTTGACAATTTATCTAGTGCGTTAATAAAGGCGATTAAACTAATAAAACCTGGAGGAAGAATTTTGGTAATCTCATTTCATTCAAATGAAGATAGAATTGTAAAACAATTTATTAATAAGAATCGACTAAAACAACTACATAAAAAATTAATTGTTGCAAACCGATTAGCTTATTCTTTTGAGCGTAGCGCACGATTACGAGTTTTTACGAATAGCTCGATATGAAAAAGTGTTTAAAATATTTTGTACCGTGTATTTTATTAATCCTTATTATTACCAATGCTTTTATCATTATTAGTGGACTAAAATTAAGTGATGAGATATATCGTTTTGAGTTTCAAACAAAAAATATTAAGAAACAAAATAGCGAATTGGAAAAAAAATTATACGATGCTAGTTCACTTCAGTATGCCGCTTCTCAAGCAGCACAATTAGGTTATACTAAAAATGCACCGGCTTATTCACTTACTGTTTTAAAGCGGGCGCGTAATCGTTGAGTATGATTAAATTTAGAATACTTTTCATAGGCTTCTTATTCGTGTTTTTGATTATTATTATTAAGTTAGTTAGTTTTCAAATATCCTCAAATTCTAATTATAGTAATTATTTTAAAACATCAAAAATATTTCCAAAAAGGGGAAAGATTTTTGACAGAAACAAGCAGCCACTCGCAGTTAATCAAACGCTTTATCGTTTAGCGATCGAACCTCAAAAAATTAAAGACGTAAATAATTTTATTAATGAACTTGCTCCATTACTTAAAATCGATCATGCTAGTCTAGAGGCTAAAATTGATAGAACTAAACAATGGCAGCTCATTAAAACTACTTTATCAAAAGAGACGATGTCAAAAGTTACACAATTGAAACAGACAGGCATTATTTTTGAAGAAGAAAGTAATCGATATTATCCTGAAGCCTCATTAGCCGCACATTTAATTGGTTTTGTTGGCAAAAATTCAGAAAACGATCCGGTCGGATATTTTGGAGTTGAGGGTTATTATAATAAAGATTTATCCGGGTTACCGGGTTTGTTACGTTCTGAAAGGGACTTATCAAATAACCCAATATTCGCAGGTACCCAAGAAATGTTAGAGGCTGAAGACGGTCGAGATTTATTCTTGACTATTGATAAAGCTGTACAAATGATAATTAAAGGTAGGTTAAAAAAAGCGATGAAAATATATCAAGTAAGGGAAGGGTGTGTGATTGTAGTTGACCCATTAAATCTTGAAGTTTTAGGGCTAAGTTGCTTACCTGACTTTGATGCTGAAGAATATTATAAATTCGATGAAACATTTTATAAAAATTCTGCTTTAACAAATTTATATGAACCTGGATCGACATTCAAGCCATTAATTGTGGCAGCAGCTATTCAAGAAAAAGCAATTAAACCAAATGACATTTATAACGAAACAGGACCACTTCAGTTTGGAGAATATCAAATTCAGACTTGGAATAATAAATATGAAGGTAAAATCTCAATTACGCGGATATTGGAAAAATCTTCTAACGTGGGAATGGTATATATTGGAGAAAAGCTTGGAAATAAAAAAATATACGAATATTTAAATGATTATGGGTTTGGAAAGAAAACTGACATTGATTTGCAGGGTGAATTTGTAAATCAAATTAAACCATTTAACAATTGGTATCCGATTGATTTTGCCACTGCAACTTTTGGTCAGGGAATAGCGGTTACTCCTTTGCAGATGATTAAAGCTTTTGCTAGCTTAATTAATGGAGGTCAATTGTTGCAGCCACATGTAGTTCGACAAATTAATAATAAAGGGGAAGTGAGAAATATCCAAAAAAAGTTAGTTAAAAAAGTATTAGGCACGCAAACGAGTAATATCATTAAAAAGATGTTACAGTCAACAGTAGAAAATGGAGAGATAAGTTGGGCGATACCAAAAGGATATTTGATGGGTGGAAAAACTGGAACAGCACAAGTTGCTATTAAAGGACATTATGATCCTTCGAAAACAATTGCTTCATTTATTGGTTTTGCTCCTGTTTCAAATCCAAAGTTTCTGACTTTAGTAATCTTAAAAGAACCAAAAACTTCACAATGGGGGTCAGAGACTGCCGCTCCTTTATTTTTTGAAATTGCCAAGGACTTAATTGTATATTATAATATAGCGCCGGAACAATAAAAATTTTTAATTTCTAATTTCTAATTTTTAATTAAATCCCAATTTTTTAATATCCAATTGGATATTGTTTTTTTTAGGTTAATTAGATTAATTAGGTAATTAGGTTAATTTATGAATATCCAAAAACTTAAAAATATCTATCATCTTTTTCAGGCAATAAGCGCAAATGTTTTTTATGGTTTTCCTAGTAAGAAATTAAAAATCATTGGTATAACCGGGACTGATGGTAAAACCACCACAACACATTTAATTTATCATATTTTAAAGTCATCAGGAAAAAAAGTTTCGATGATTTCAACCGTTTACGCACAAATCGGTGAAAAACAATATGATACGGGTTTTCATGTGACGACTCCTTCTGCGTTTTCCGTTCAAAAATTAATTTTTGAAGCGTATAAGGCTGAAAGTAAATATTTTATTTTGGAA
>PFTH01000023.1 GCA_002789465.1 Candidatus Roizmanbacteria bacterium CG_4_9_14_0_8_um_filter_34_12
CGTGCTTCTGGAAATCCAATTCCACAATCAACAATTAAAATGTCTTGCAACTCATACTCTTCCGGAATTATTTTTGCGCTAATAATTTGTTTTATGTTTTGATACTTACTTTTTTCTCTATTTGATTGATCATTGATCATTGATAATTGGGACTTTTTATTCTTATATATCTCATACACATACATATTCTTGGTAACCCCAACAATACCGCCTAACGGAATAAAACGAACCATGTAGTTATTCATATTTAGAAAAATATATTTAAAATAATAGTTATAATTATTATAACAGTTATAACGATTATATTACCAATGTTTACTCTTACAAAAAAAGCGGTTAAAAATAAATTACTTGAGGTAATGGATCCGGAACTTAATATTTCTATTGTTGATTTGGGTCTTATTTACGGAATAAAAATCAATGCTAATAATAAAGTTGTCATTACAATGACACTCACCACCATTGGTTGTCCTTTATTTTCCTTGATTGAAGATGAAATTCGTATTAAACTAAAAGAGCTTGGTGTTAAGGATTTGAAAATCAATTTAATCTTTGATCCACCCTGGTCAATGGACAAAATGACGGCAAAAGGAAAAGTGATACTGGGAATTTGAAAAGATTGACCAAATTTTCTTAATTGATCAAATTTCTAAATGAATCCTAATTCCCAATTGGAATTTGGTCATTGCAAATTGATTAGGTTAATTAGATTAATTAGAAATTAGTAATTATTTATATGCCTAAAGGTTCATTTTGGTCTGACACATTCGAACAATTGGCAGAACTGGGAAAATCTACCGCAAAACAATCTGTCCAGGCGGTCAAACAAACTTTTGATCCATTAAAAATGATGGAAAAGACAGTTAATCCAAATGCAAAAAATGACAAAGGGATTGAACAGCTGGAAAAAGGTAAAGGTAAAAAACAGAGTCATACTCCATTAGACTTTAATAAGCTTGAAAATCAATATCAAAATCAAGATAAAATGAAAGCTGATGCGCTCCGAAACCGACTGTTTCAACTGGTTAAATCTGAAGACAAAAAAATTCTTCAGGAAAAAAAACAAGAAGAACTACAGAAAAAAAGGCAAGAAGAATACGAAAAACAAGAAAAAAAACGTCGTCAACAACAACAAGCAATGCAACAACCTGCAGATATACCACATGGAAAAGAAAGAAAATCCATTTTTTCTCACAAAAAAGTTGCACAACGTGAAAAAACCGAAGTCAAACCTGCGAGTGGAAAACAATAATTATCGTTGTTGACTCCCATTTGTCAAAGTATTTATCTTTTTTGATTTTAGTGGCTTTGCGTTCTTTGAAGTTATCACGCTTTAACCAGTTTGCTTTTCGATTTCTAGTTTTGCTCTTTTAGCTGCAGAACCACCTCTGCGAGCTACTTCTTTATTTTTTTCCAATCCCTTTGGTTTTTGTTTCTTTGATATTTCCATAGTTGCAGTTTCAACAAGCATATTCAAAACCAACTCTAAATTAGTCATATTGTCACAGAGGTTTTCTTTTTTAAGTCCTTTATACTTTTTATAATCTTTGACGTTTCTGTTTGCCCAAGTCATAGTAATCTCATTTATTAATATTGTGTATTTTATTCCTTCTTTCATTTCCCTCTCTTGCCACTCATCGGTTAACTCTTTTCGCACCTCAATACTTTTTAATCGTTGATTTATCCATTCTCTTGAATAACCTTTTTGCAAGTATGTTTTCATGGCTCTATCAAAAGCGAGTTCAGGATCTTCTGTTTCTTCTATTCGTTCATATCCAACTTTTGCAAACCACAATTTAAATGGTTCTGCTTTTGGAGAAGGAATTGATTGAATAAGTCTTAAAATGCTTTCGATGTCTGCCACATCTGTAAGATAGTTTTTCCCGTCAGAAGACTTCAATTTCAGTTGTCCCACTTTTTGGGATAACTCACTTCCTTCTTGATTCAACTTCGTTTTTAAAGCATTCCAATATTCCCTTGGTCTTGGACTTTCAGTTAATATTTCAATAACATCAATAATTGAGAAATACCAAAGTTCTTTTTCTTCATCCTAAATACGACGAACCTGCTTTTGATTAAATAAAATTATTGAATTTGACTTTTTCATAGTCAAAGTAATAATATCAAAATTTTTAATCTTTATTATCAAACACCATCAATAATGCAGAATAGTTATTTCCACCTTGCGGGTTATAGGTTAAAAATTGCAGATGATTGTAACCTATTCCTTTCATATACCCAGCAAGTTTATCTGGAAGAAAATATGAAGCAGGATAGTCATGTTTTAAATTCTGCGCAACTTTAGCTTCCATGGAAATTCTCATCTGCATAATACTGTTCGTAAATTCATCGATATTCACTACTTCAACTTGTTTTTTCCTCAATCGTTCTATTGACTCTGTTTCTCTTTGTGTTAAATCTGCGTTTTCTATTGCAAATTTAATTTCCCATGGGCTAACTGTCAAACATAGCCTTATGGATATTGTTTCTGACTTTATTTTTGTTATTTGTAAAAAAAGCCTTTTAACGGCTTCTGGAGTTAAATAATCAAGAACGCCATGTATGGAAATTAATCGGGTGTTTTTTATAAAATCTTCTTGAGGTAAAAAATTCGCTAAATCAATTCCTGAATGGTATTCCATTTCAACCTGCGGAAATCTTGCTCGTATATCAGTAAATTCTTTAGGAGGTGGCGCAATATCAAAACAATGAATTACAGGTAAATTGGATTGTAAATCTTGTTCTTCAAATGCGTATAAAATTTCTCTCGTGGCTGGTCCTGCCCCTAAAATTAATGCATATTTGCCCTTACCTTTTAATAACGCCCTCCATCCCGTGTCATATAAAGGCGCACGTTGTAATAAAATATTTTTAGGAATCTGTAAAACGGTACCACTTCCCAAATCAAGCGTATTTTCTATTACTTTTTTATATATCATATGTTGTCATGCTGGGACCGTTATTGAACAATCGCCTTTTTGTCGGGGATGCCAGACTTGAACTGGCGGCCTCAGCGTTCCGAACGCTGCGTTCTAGCCATCTGAACTAATCCCCGTGATGTTACGAAAACTCTTGGACAATAAGTTTAACAATTCGATTACCAACTCCCGATTTTAGGAATTTCTCTCTATGTTGTGCGTCTTGTTTGCAAAAATAGGTTTCGTAATAAAGTAATCTAAAGGGTCCATTATTTTTTGTCCACTTAGTGCTTCCTTGATTATGTTCATCTAAACGAACTTTTATTTATTTACTTGTAAATCCAACATATGTTTTGTTATTTCTATTGCTTTTTAGAACATAAACGTTAAACATAATTGTTTTAGCCTCGCCCAAAGGGCGATCGACCTTTGGTCGAATCTGAACTACACTCCGTTAATTTTAATTCTATCTTGTTATTAAATCGCTTTAAAAGCCAACTAATTTTATCATATTTATCAAAAATTAAATTTCCACTCGTTTTAAATATTCAATTCATTCAAAATTATAAATATCTTGTTATTATCAACTAAAGATGATATAATTCAGACAATAAGCGAAATTAATCCACTAACTTATAGTCAATCTCAATTACGAAATTTACCTAAAGAACAATGGGGGGGGAATTTTACAGAAAATATTCAATGGCTACCTTTTGATTATTATTGGGAAAGAACGCCTTTTCTTGAACAACTTAATAGGACTCAGTTGATTGCACATCTAACACAAGTTTCTTTACACTGCAAAGCTGTTCTTCGTCGTATGCAGGAACAAAATCCAAATAAAAAACAACCTTGGATGGATCGATTAGCTCGTCCCAAGGTTCGAGAACGAATTGAGGGTCACAAAAGAGCTAAAAACAGACAAAATATTCATTAAAACGATTCATTATCCAATTAAATTTTGAGTTTAATTTAATATAATTTATCTCTTCATATATTTACTTTAGTTAATTAATTAACTAAAGTCCTGTAAGTTTTCTGTTTTGTTTTTTTCTTTCATGTTCCCAATGTAATTTGTGATGACCAATCTTAATTCCTGGTTGAATAAATAAATCTGCCATCAAATCATCAAAAAAATTCAATACTTTTTCTTTTTTTATCATTGATTTCATCAATTCGACCAACTTATTTTCTTTTTGACAATTTAACAAGGCGAACTTTGCAACTGTTGCAGTTGAAACTTTTAACACATCTGCAATGACAATCTGATCGATTCCCTTGACTAACAAATAAATAATCGTAATTCGCTTCGCCATCATAATTTTCTCTGATGGACTAAAAATTTCGTTCGCTAAATCTAAAAATTCTCCTGAATTTGATGACCGACTGATCACTTCTAAAAATAACCGGAAAATTTTATCTAACACCTCTTTTGATAGTCTCTTTTTTGAAATATAAATCATATTATTTCAGTTAATTAATTAACTGAAATATCATATTCCTAATTAATATTTATTGTCAACGGACTATATGCATCATTTTTACTAGTTTGGATTAATAAAATAAGATATTTTATTATTTATACATGCGTCACACAAAGTTTTGAAAAAATCTTTACGTGAACAGAACTTTATTAAACTCAATTCAAACCGTAAATATTATATAATTCCCTTAAACATCACCTAATAACTAATCACCATTAACTAATAATTATTTATGAAACTATACAATACTTTAACTCGTCGTTTAGAAGAATTTCAACCAATTAACTCACCTCATGTCAGTTTTTATCACTGCGGACCAACTGTCTATTGGACACAACACATCGGAAACATGCGAGGAATGACCATGGCTGATTTAATTCGACGTTCTTTAACCTATGTTGGTTATAACGTCAATTTTGTTAGAAATTACACTGATGTTGGACATTTAACGTCTGATGCTGATGAAGGTGAAGACAAAATGGAAAAAGCTTCCCGTCGGGAAAAATTATCACCTGACAAAATTGCCCAAAAATATATTGATATTTTTGAAAAAGATATTACGCTACTAAATAATCTACCTGCCAATCACAACCCCCGTGCCAGTCAATATGTGACTGAAATGATTGAAATGATAAAAATATTAATTAATAAAAAACATGCATACATTACATCACAAGCAATTTATTTTAATGTTTCCACTTTTTCATACTACAACGCTTTAAATAAACAAAAAATCGACCTTAATATAAAAGGTATGGGGAAAGGAAAAGTTGACGATCATGAAAAAAAACATCCTGCAGATTTTGTACTTTGGTTTTTCAAAGTCGGTGAATATAAAAACGCATTACAAACTTGGCAATCACCTTGGGGTAAAGGATTCCCAGGATGGCATATGGAATGTAGTGCAATGTCAAAAAAACTTCTAGGAGAAACAATTGATATTCATATGGGAGGAATAGAACATATTCCGGTTCATCACACAAACGAAATCGCTCAAAGCGAAAGTGCTAATGAAAAAAAATTTGTAAACTGTTGGCTACATAACGAACATCTGACCATTAGTGGTGATAAAATGGCAAAATCTCAAGGAACTGGATACTCTTTATCAGAGTTAATTGAAAAAGGCTTTGATCCACTTGATCTCCGCTATTTTTTTCTCACAGCACACTATCGGTCAAGACAAAACTTTACTTGGGAAGCCTTAAAAAACGCAAAACAATCCAGAGAACAATTGATATCAATTCTACAAACTATTTATCAAGACCATCTTCCAGATAAAATAGACTACTCAAATAAAGCACTTGGATATAAAAAGACTTTCATCGAAGCAATATCTAATGATATTCAAATTCCCCAAGCATTGGCAGTTTTGTGGAATACGGTTAAAAATAAAAATATCTCTCCATTAGAAAAATACGGACTACTCTTGGAGTTCGACCAGGTCTTTGGATTAAGTTTAGATTTACTTCCAACTCAACACAGGATACCAAATGAAATTAGGTTATTGGCGGAACAAAGACAAGAAGCTAAAGATAAAAAAGATTATGTAACTGCAGATAACATCCGAAAACAAATAGAAAATAAGGGGTATTTAATTGAAGATCAGGAAAGGTTATATCACATAAAGCAAAAAAATTAATTAATTATCATATTTGCTTCAATAAATTAATTAATTGAAGCATTAAGTAACAATTATTATGTTATATAGTCCACATTTTCTAAAACAATTATTTCATAACACTCGACGAACTGTTGCTAAGCATTGGCTCAATATGATACCGGCAACTCAAATTGCTTTAACCGGTAGTTTTGGCAAGACCACAACTACCAACATTATTTATAAATTGCTTTGTGAAATATACCCATTGAATAAAATTTCTGTCACTGACATAAATCTTGATACCACTTTTAATGTCCCAATCACTGCTTTAAAAATCAAACCTTGGACAAAGGTTGCGCTATTTGAACTGGGAGTAGATCATGTTGGTGAAATGAGCAAACATCTGGAAATTGTCCATCCTCAAATCGCCATCATCACCGGCATCACACCTGTTCATACGGATAAAGAACATTTTGGCTCACTTGAAAACTTGATTAAAGAAAAGCGTAAACTACTTGAAGCGCTACCAGAAAACGGATACGCCATCTTAAACTATGACGATGAAATTGTCCGCTCTATGGCAAAACACACAAAAGCTAAAATCCTTTGGTATGGATCAGACCCAAAAAAATGTGATCTCTGGACAACCAACGTTAAAATTACTTTATCCGATGCCAGTTTTAATCTTCACTCAAAACCAAATATATTTTTCCCCTCCCTAACTCCTAACTTCCCTTCGACTTCGCTCAAGGCAAGCTATCTCCTAACTACTAAATTAATCGGTCTTCACCACACTCATACCATCATGGCAAGCGTTTTAACTATGATTGCACTTAGTAAAATTACTCAACAATCAATATCGTTTGATAGTT
>PFTH01000091.1 GCA_002789465.1 Candidatus Roizmanbacteria bacterium CG_4_9_14_0_8_um_filter_34_12
TTTCAAACCTTGATTTTGATAGGTTAATTAGGTTTATAAATTTGAAGCAAAAAGTTGAAAAAGACTTCAAAAATATTCCCTCGTTAAATTATGATAGCCAGAAGAAAAATATTGAAAATCTTCTTACGGTAAAGATGACACACATAATGGATGGTAGATTGGTTGAATTCTGGGATAAACATCAATCAACAGCAACCGCACTTAAGAAAATTATTCAAAGTAAATTAAAATTCCCTCAAGAAGAATTTTTAAAACTCAAAGACGCCTTTCCGTGCATATTAGCTGGCATAAGAGATTATGCAGAATATATACCACTTGAACCAGAAATATTCGATCTTGTGATTATTGACGAGGCTTCGCAGGTTAGTATTGCTCAGGCATTTCCTGCTTTATTGAGAGCAAAGAAGGTTTTAATTCTTGGGGATAACAAACAATTTAGCAATGTTAAAACCGCACAGGCTCGGACAGAGGAAAATAAGAAATATCTCGGTCAGCTAGAAGATTGTTTTAAAAAGACTATTTCTAGAGATGCGGTTAAAATTGTAAAACTTGAAAGATTTAATATCAAAACTTCTATTTTAGATTTTTTCAACTTTATCAGTAATTACAACACTCAACTATTAAAACACTTTAGGGGATATAAAGAGATTATCTCTTACTCAAATAAATATTTTTATCAAGATAGCCTACAGGTAATGAAAATCAGAGGAAAAGCTATTGATGAAGTTATTAAGTTTTCATTTGTTAAACACGACGGGAAAAAGGAACTGGCACAAAATACAAATAGTATTGAGGCAGAATTTATCATTTCCGAATTGAAAAAACTAAAGGAAATTGATAGCAATCAAAGCGTTGGAATTATTACGCCCCATACGAATCAACAAAAGTTGCTTGTTGAGTTAATAAGCAAAACACCTGAAAAGGATTATTTTTACGATAAGTTAAAATTAAAAATTATGACTTTCGACACCTGCCAAGGTGAAGAAAGGGATATTATATTTTATTCAATGGTCGCTACTGAAGAAGACGATCATTTGTGGGGTGTTTTTATTAAAGATTTGAATGATGTTGATATTGAAGAAGACGGAAAAATAAGAGCCCAAAGATTAAATGTTGGTTTAAGTCGTGCTAAAGAAACAATGCACTTTATTTTAAGCAAACCGCTTGAAAAATATAATGGTTCAATCGGCGAAGCATTAAGACATTATTCTTTTATACTCAGCGAAGCTAAAAAAGAGCGTAGCGTAAGTGAAGCCGATGAAAAATCAAAAATGGAACCAGAGGTTATGAACTGGTTTTATCAAACTGATTTTTGGAAGAAAAACAAAGATAACATAGAATTTATTCCTCAATTTGAACTTGGAAAGTATTTGAAACAGCTCGATAAAACATATAATCACCCAAAGTATAAAGTTGATTTCTTGTTGGTTTACAAAGACGAGACCCACAAAGAACATAAAATCATTATTGAATATGACGGCTTTCGAGAACATTTTAAAGATATTGATGAAGTAAATGAATTTAATTATCAGGATTTTTTCACTGACGCAGATGTTTATAGACAAAAAGTGTTGGAAAGTTATGGGTATAAATTTTTAAGAATAAATAAATTTAATATTGGCAATGATCCAATTTCAACGCTTGATGAACGAATTGGTAATTTGATAAAAAATGGTGCTGGGAAAAATAATATAATAAGTCATATTCACGAAACGATTGAGAGTTTGCAAAATGGCGAGATGAAAGAATGTCCGAAATGTAAAGAAATAAGAGAATATAAAGATTTCAGAGACCCTGATTTGATTACTGGATACGGACGATTTTGTATGCACTGCAAAGGTTATACCTTGGTTGAAAAGCCCGCTCGTGATAATATCAAAGATAATGTTGTAATTTCGAGTGATAAGACCTGTCCCAAGTGCGGATCAAAAATGATTTTACGAAAAGGAAGATATGGAAAATTTTATGGCTGTTCAAAATTTCCATATTGTCGAGGAACAAGACAGGTTTAAATTTTTTGGGCGGCGCGCCAATGAAATTGGCACGACCTCCAATTCCGCCGAAAAAAAAGGCAGTCCGAGCGAGGGCGTGGCGAAAGGAGGGGGTTGGGGGGAGGAATTCCGCCACGCCCGAGCCGTAGCGAAGCGTTTCCGCCGTCTTGGTATCAAGACATCAAAGCAAAATAATTTTCAAATCATTTTAAGAAAAATTTGGCGGGCGGGCGTTAAAAAATTGAAAGAAAATTATTTTGCTTTGCTCGCCGAAGTTCGGCGGGCGGAAACGCGGAGCGGAGCTATTCAAGCATTTTTTGTTCAAAAAAGGTTCGAGCTTCGTTCAGCAATTGCGACCAACTGAATTAGAAAACCCGTCCTGTTTGGTGTCAAAGAACGGGTTTTGCGTATTAACAAATGCTTGATAATTGTTTTTTGTAATATAAATTATTTTGAATTATTTCAAGTATAAAGATGATTTCGGGTATAATTATTCCGATTTTCAAGAACATATTATTATCATTAATTGAAAATATAACTACTACAGAATACATATAAACCATAAATGGTATTATTACTAATAACAATAATGCAATTACTAGAATAGTTTTATAGAATATATTTTTAATTTCTCGATAATATTCA
>PFTH01000028.1 GCA_002789465.1 Candidatus Roizmanbacteria bacterium CG_4_9_14_0_8_um_filter_34_12
ATTGTTGAGACTGAAATCAAACATCGTGGCTGTTATATTCATGACGGAGCATTTGATTACACAGGACAGGTTGTTGCGTCCCATCCAATTGTCTTTATTTCAAGCGATACCGTAACAATCAAATCTAATCTTAATCCGGCTAGTTCCATTATTTTTATTGCTCCCAAAATCGTTTTTAACAACAACGTTACCAGCGTCAAGGGTGTCTTTATTGCAAACGAAATCAGTGTCGTAAGTGAAAAAGAGGCGGACGGAGTAACGGCAATACCAGAAAGTTATTATTTAACAAACATTATCAATAAACCGCTCTTGGTTACCGGAAACTTGGTCGCATTAGATGAGAATAAACCAATAAAATACTGGTTAAGGAAGCTTGATGACAATCGACAACCGTCTTTATTTGTTAAGTTTGATGTCAAACAATATACCGACGGTATGCCTTGTCTTGGTGTTTCAAAATATAAGTGGAACCAACTACAATAAAGTGCAAAAATCAAAGTTCAAAGATCAAAAATTAATCAACAATAAAAAATATGAAAACTATTAATAAACATAAGCATCATCAACAGGGACAGGTTTTATTAATTTCAATTATGCTTTTGGCCGTGGTTATGGTAGTGATTTTCTCCGCCTCATTTACAAATGTTACAGAAACCAAAGTGACAAAACTTGAAGAAGAGTCACAAAGAGCGCTTGCAGCCGCTGAAGCCGGGGTTGAAGCGATGATTGCACAAAATAATAGCATCGATTGTGGTGGTGATAATTGCACTTTTTTTAAACTAAAAGAAAACAATGCAAATGAATCATTAAGCGCTCTTGGAGACTTAAGTGGAATTGATACTAAAAAAAGTCAGGTTTATTTTGATACAACTGACGTGAATACGTATATAATCCCAACCATTCTTCAAAATGGGGAACAATATACGCTTTATTTGGCTGATCCACCAGCTTTTAATACTAATGCAATTTCCAGTTTTGTTGTTTATTGGGGTTCAAAAACAGGAGCAACACCAGCACTGGAAATTACAGTTGTTAACAAAGATGCAAGCCGTCCTATTAGTAGATATTTAGTTGACCCTAATAATCTAATTACTAAAGTTATTACCAGTCCGAATTATAAATTCATGATTACTGATACATTAAGTACAGGATTTTGGGTTGAGGGCGATGTGGCAACTGGCGAAAAAGAAAAGGTATATTTTAAATACAAAACCACGGTTGACCTTAACGCAAATCCACAAGATGTTGGCGGAACACATCAATATGCGTTTGTCCGAATATTATTTGCTAATTCTCGTTTCGCTTTTGAAGCCGCTAGTCTTCCAGCACAGGGAAAAACCGCTGTAGCTGATGTTGTTACAAAAGCAGGAGTTAATAAAGCAATAAAGTTTTTCCGTACCTATCAACAACTCCCGGCTGAATTTTTTATTACAACATTCTAAGTAATCTCATAAAAAAATCCAAATAACAAAATCTCAATAAAC
>PFTH01000109.1 GCA_002789465.1 Candidatus Roizmanbacteria bacterium CG_4_9_14_0_8_um_filter_34_12
GGGGCGGGAAAGAAAGGGGGTTGGGGGGAAAGGAATTCCCGCCCCGCCCTCGCTTTCGCCGCCGCCGAATTTCGTGCCAGTAAAACTGGCGCGCCGCCTAAAATCTTATTGCAGTAGCTTATCTATTTTGCTATCCCAACCTTCTCTGTGGATAATTCTATCAGTTTGTAGGTTTTGATTCAATATTTCAGCTTTAGTTTTTTTTGATAGTTCTTCCCATTTTTCACCGAAAATATAAGTCGCATTTCCATAATAAAGACTTTCAAGTGTATAAATATTTCTCAGATTAAACCCTAAAATAATATATCCTCTAAACCCACCCTCGCCAATCGCGGCAAAATCCGGTTTGTATTTGTTTATTTTTTCAAGTCTATATTTAATAACAGCTTGATTCCCTTTTGGCGCAACATTGACCAACGGTTTTATTTCTTCTCTTAACTTAGCCCACGGCATTTGCCCGGGCGGTAAAATTCGCCAGTTCAATCTCTTTATTGGAAGCTTAATAATTTCCTCTAAATTTTCAGTAAAGAATTGACACTCTCCAAAAATTTCCAAAAATAAATTTATAGTATGAATTATTTTTTCTTTATTGACCTCATTTAATTCAAAAATTGGGCTAATTATAGCTTGTTCTTTGTTATCCATTAAGTAGGCTGTAATTTCTATGCTCGGCGGTTCAATAAAAGTTCTCGGGTATCGTTTATATGGAACGTCTACTAACTTTGATTGTTCTACTGTATCATAGCGACCCCGCCACTCCTTCCAATGCCATTCTGCTGTTCGATAGGCCGTTTCCATCGGCTTGTCTTTGTGTATTTTATTTTTTCCTTCTGCGTTGTAAAGGCTTATTGAACCAAAAACAGCCGGAGGCAAAATGGATTCTCCTGAGTGGAAATTTTTGGAAAATCCAATCTTTGGCAGAACATCACTAAATTTGGGTTGATTTTTAATCCCCACGAAAAATTTACCACCTTTTTTGATTAAGCCTTCTAAGGCTTTGATATTTCTGATTCGTTTTTTAGTTAAAATCATATTTTTGTTAATTATTCTGTTGTATGAGAAGCTTTTTTGTAAGCGTAAATGAATTTTGTTGTATTGTCCCCTCCGCCTGTATCGCCACTTGTTCCAAGTGTATTTACAAAATAATCCTCAACCAAACGGGTTGAATCCGAATTGAAAGCCTCCCTGTAAATCCAACCATCACTTTTTTCATTTACACCATGATCATTAAATAATCTTTGCCTTGGGTCCGAAGCTATACCCACATACCAATCAATATAACGCCCACCCCATTTTGCCATAAATGCTTTTATTTCCGAGATTATTATTTCGTTTGTCTTTGCCATAAGAGTAAAAGTTAATTTTTAATATATTTTAGTTATTGCCGACTACGCCATAACTATATCCAGTATAGAACATAGATTAGAACAAGTCAATATGTTCTTGACTTCATCTTTT
>PFTH01000040.1 GCA_002789465.1 Candidatus Roizmanbacteria bacterium CG_4_9_14_0_8_um_filter_34_12
TCAAGATTTAAAAAAAGAGATGATTAATAGATTTAAAGAATTTGCCCCAGATGTTCCAGTTGACATTGATACAGCAATGACTTTAATGATGTTGTTGAGACAGCAAATAGAAAAAGTCGAGAATCCAGAAGTATTAGAACAGATATTACAAAGACCGTTAAATGAGAGTAACGATCGTCAACTAATCATTCCTTCAATGACTGCGTCAAGTGAAATAACAAATGCCTTATCAGGAATTATCAAAAGGGAAATTCTTCTTCCTCGTCAACTGCCCGAACTATATCTTATTAAAGTAGGAAGGTCCTTAAATCCAAACGAACAGAAATGGGTTTTATTAGGAAGATATGAAGCCAACGATTATTCAATAGATGAAACTATTTGGACAACCAGACCTAATAATTATAGTCCAGGCGAGATCTTTTTTAATTTTGGCGAAGTTAATGAAAATATCCTTGGTAGAGAACAACTAGTAGAAATTATTTTACCATCAGGCAGTGAGAATGGTTCTCATAATATAGGTCTTTTAAAAAATATGGGTCCTTTTAAAAATATTTATGACGAAAACTTTAGATTAGATGGATGGGAAGTTGAGTCTGCTTCCGAAAGCGTTTTTAAAATAAGATCAGAGTTTGTAAGACTTTATTGGGATCCAGCAGATCAAAGACTATATACGGGATTTAAAATACCAAATGGTCAAATTATAGAACTGCATTATGATGATCCAATGGCCAAATTTATTCAGCAAGTAGATGAAACTGATAATCGTGACTGGTCTCTTTTAGGCAAGAATCCTCAAGCAAGGATAGATGTGACTGATAAATATTTAGATTTAATGAGGAGAGGATATAATAGAGTTTCAGAGCTGGCTCTTTTACCAGGAATGGATGCAATCGCATTAACAGTCGGGCTTGGAAACGGAAGCTATACAAATTACTCTTCCTTAGAAAAATTTATTAGCGCCGAATCCTTACCTTCTTTATCTAAATTAGGTGATGAAACGCCAGAAGTAAATAGTTTAGTTATCGTCTTTGCCAATACTGGTATTGGTAAGAATACAATCTGCTCTTATTATTCTGGGAATGATTTTATTGACTCAACCGAAGTTCCAAATGATATTATTCTTGGAGTTTATGAGATTAAGGAAATAAATGGTCAAAAAATGGTGGTTATTGCTAAAAACGGGAAAAATATTTATACCGTTCCTTTGGAGGCAACCATGTTTATCGGAGTAAAATCTGATTCGGAACTTGTTTTTAAACAAATTATAAAGATAGCTCCTTGGATAATGGTGGCTTACGGAGGATATAGATTTTTTACTAATCCTTTTGTAAAAGGAGTTGCTTCTATAACAGGCATAATACTTGAAAAAATATATGAAATACTTTCTAAGATAATATTAGTCCCTTGACACATATTTTTTTTACTACTATAATCCTATGGTGGAGGGGAGGATAAATTAAATTAAAAGTTAAAAGTTAAAAATGAAAAGTTATGGATAGTCATAAGAAAAATCTTTTG
>PFTH01000202.1 GCA_002789465.1 Candidatus Roizmanbacteria bacterium CG_4_9_14_0_8_um_filter_34_12
TAATTACCTTATTTATAATGTATATTGTGTCTGGATTCCCTCCTACGAGGGAATGACAAAAACGGACATTTCGTTTTGCGTCAACTATATCGAGGAAGAACTCGGTGATGTTTTATTTTCTTTGATTGATTTGGCGAATCGATATAATCTTGGTTTAGATAAAATAATGGAAGATACATTTAAACGGTATCAAAAAAAGTTATTAATAGCTACCAGAATGACGTAAATTGTGCTAAAATAATCTTCTATGTTTAAACCAGTGGAGGCGAATCCTGATTTTGTGGCAATGGAAAAAAGATTGTTGGAGAAATGGGAAAAAAATAAGATCGTTGATCAATACTTACATAAAAATAAAAACTCAAAAAAAACTTTTTCCTTTCAAGACGGTCCAATCACAGCAAATAATCCCATGGGTGTTCATCATGCCTGGGGACGAACATACAAAGATTTGTGGCAAAAATTTAATAATCTAATTGGTAATCGACAGCGTTTTCGTAATGGTTTTGACTGTCAGGGACTTTGGGTTGAAGTTGAGGTGGAAAAAGAATTGGGTTTAAAATCAAAAAAAGATATTGAAAATCTTGTCCCTGGAGACAAACATGCTTCAATTGCAAAATTTGTTCAGCTTTGCAAAGATCATGTCTATAAATTTTCAAAAATTCAAACAGAACAGTCAAAACATTTGGGCTATTTTATGGACTGGGATCACTCTTACTACACAATGACCGATGAAAACAACTACATGATTTGGCAATTTTTAAAAAAATGTTATGAAAATGGATGGATTTATAAAGGAAATAGTTCAGTTCCTTGGTGTCCGCGTTGCGAAACTGCAATATCGCAGCACGAAATGTTAACGGAAAACTATAAGGAGCTGGTGCACGAGTCTGTATATTTAAAATTCAAAATCCAAAATCCAAAATCTCAATCAAATTCAAAATCCAAAATTCCAAATTCTAAATTCTATATTCCAAATTCATACTTATTAGTTTGGACCACGACGCCGTGGACGATTCCAGCAAATATAGCGGTTGCTGTTGATAAAAATATAACATACGTATTAATCGAGAAAGAAAATAAAGAACAAATATGGTTAGCGAAAGATGCGATTGAAAGAGTATTTAAAAAAGAAAAAGTAAAAGTAATAAAAACAGTTAAAGGAGACAAATTAGCCGGTTTAAAATATGAAGGTCCATTTGATCATCTTGAAGCGGTTAATAGAGTTGCAAATAGTAACCCTAAAACATTTCATACGGTAGTAATTACCGATGAGAGAATTCTTCCAATCACCACAACTGAAGGAACTGGATTAGTACATACGGCAGTAAGCGCGGGAGTTGAGGATTTTTTACTTGGAAAAAAATATGGATTGCCGATGATTCCGGTAATTGAAGATAATGCAGACTACTTACCAGGATTAGATTGGTTGTCTGGTAAAAATGCTAAAAAACATCCGGAAATTATTATTGATTTTTTAAAAACCCATAAAAATGGAGAATACTTACTTTATACCGAACGATATAAACACCGTTATCCGGCTTGTTGGCGTTGTAAGACAGAATTGGTATGGAAAGTGGCGGATGAATGGTACATTGCAATGGACTTATGTCCATTGCAAAATCAAAAATCAAATACAAAAACATTAAAACAGAGGATGGTGGAGGTAGCGAAAAAGATAAAATGGATGCCGGAGTTTGGACTGGAAAGAGAGTTGGATTGGTTAAAAAATATGCATGATTGGTTAATTAGCAAAAAAAACCGTTATTGGGGGTTAGCATTACCAATCTATGAATGTAGTAATTGTAAAACATTTGAAATTTTAGGATCAAAAGAAGAGCTTAAAAAAAGAGCCGTTAAAGGAATTGAAAAAATGAACGGTCAAAGTCCGCATAAACCATTTATTGATGATGTAGAAATAAAATGTCAAAAATGCGGAAAATTAATAAAAAGAATTCCAGATGTGGGAAATCCGTGGCTAGATGCTGGGATTGTTGAGTATTCAACTATCAGTGAAAATAATAAGAATGAGCCGTTATATAGTGCTAATAAGGAAAAATGGCGTAAGTGGTTTCCTGTTGATTTTATAACCGAATCTTTCCCAGGTCAGTTCAAAAACTGGTTTTATGCGCAAATTGCCATGTCAACCGTGATGGAAAACGAAGCGCCATTTAAGCAAGTATTAGGTTTTGCAACCATGATGGGTGAAGATGGAAGACCAATGCACAAAAGTTGGGGAAACTATATTAATTTTCATGAAGGAGCAGAAAAAATTGGTGTTGATGTGATGAGATGGATCTTTGCCCGTCAAAATCCAGCTGACAACTTACTTTTTGGATATAAAAAAACAGATGAAGTACGAAGACAATTCTATTTAATATTATGGAATATTTATAAGTTTTTTGTGGAGTATGCATTATTAGATAAATTCGATATAAAAAAGAAAAAAGAAAAAAGAAAAAATTCAAAAAAAATTGAAAATATATTAGATATTTGGATAATGAACCGTTTGATGTGGTTAATTGATACTTCATATAAGAATTATTCTCAATATAACGTTAAAGATGTCGCCTTGGAAGTTGAAGGATTCGTTAGTGATTTGTCAACATGGTATATTAGGCGATCCCGCGACCGTGTTTGGGTTAACTCAGAAGATAAAGAAGATCAAAATTCTTTTTATTCTACATTACAAAAAGTTTTGGAAAATCTAATGATTATTATTTCACCAATAATGCCGTTTTTGACTGATGAAATTTATACTAATTTAACTGGGAAAAAGTCAGTTCATCTGTCAAATTGGCCAAATATTCCTAAGGAATATGATTTTAAAATAGATAAAGACATGATATTAGTAAGAGAGATTTGTGAAGTTGGACGTAGATTTCGTAAAGAAAAACAAATTAAAATGCGTCAACCACTATCTGAAGCAATCATTGCCTTGCCAAGTGAAAGACAATTTATAATACAGTCAAATTTAGAAGATTATCACAATTTAATCAAGCAGGAGCTTAATGTAAAAAGTATAAAATTGGCTAAAGGAAAAAATATTTCAGTTGAATTTAATACAAAAATTACTCAAGATTTAATAAATGAGGGTATATTACGTGACTTAGTGAGGGCAATTCAAGAACAACGTAAATTGTTAGGTGTAAAAGCAGAAGATAAAGTAGATATTATAGTTCCATCAGACCTTGTTTTTAATCAAGTGTGGTTATCTAAACGAGTGCTTGCGCGTAAAATTACGAGGGGTGAAAAATTAGTTGTTGAGAAATAATTAGTTTTATTTGTTTATTAAAAACTTTATCGTCATTCTGGTAAGTTCCGCTTAGCGGGACGCATCCAGAATCGAACTTTGATTCTGGACAATCAGAAGTGGTGCCAGAATGACAATTAGATCAAATAACTGAATTTTATATCTTATAAAATGATCGCAATACTGCTTCCTGTATTCCTTTTAATCTTTTTTGGATGTTTTAATTTATTTGGAATAAAAACTAATTTAGCGCTTGACCAGGTGATTAATACTTTCGTCGCAATAATCGCATATATTTTTGTAAGAAAAACCGGATATCGTTTTTTTAGAGCGAACTATAAGTTTTTTTATTGGTTTTTTATTATTTTATTGTTAATAACCTTTATTATCGGATTTGAAGTAAAAGGTTCATTGCGTTGGATTGATTTATATTTTTTTAATTTACAACCATCGGAGCTATTTAAAGTATTTTATATTGTCTTTTTAGCAGAGTATTTTTCACGTTTAAAAAAATCTGCAAATTCATGGAAAGATTTAATTATTAGTTTTTTATACGCAACCCTACCAATAATAATTATTTTTAAACAACCTGATTTAGGAAACGCAGTTGTTTATTTTGCAATATATTTTGTACTCTTATTTTTTTCAGAAATTCCAAAAAAAGTTGTTATTTCATTGCTTGCAGGAATCATATTTTTTGTACCAATTTCTTGGCTATTTCTTCACGATTATCAACGAAATCGATTATTAAGTTTTATTAGTCCGGGACTTGATCAACAAGGTAATTCTTATAATATGATACAAGCAATAATTACGATCGGTTCAGGTCAGTTTATTGGGAAAGGCTTGGGACTTGGAACACAATCACGACTATTTTTTTTACCGGAAAATCATACTGATTTTGCAGTTGCCTCATTAATTGAGCAATTTGGATTTATTAGCGGAGTGATGTTGCTTATTTTTTTTATTTTAATTATTACTCAATTAATGAAAAGGACTCTAAAACTATACAAACATCAACCTTCATCATCACTTTATGGATTTTATTATTGTTTGGGTTTACTTGTGATGTTATCTTTTCAAATTATATTAAACTTTGGGATGAATCTAGGTATTTTACCAATTACGGGGATTACTTTACCTTTTATATCCTATGGTGGATCTGCATTAGTGACTTTGCTATGTGGTTTAGCTCTGCTTCCAAAATAAACTCTGTAACCTCAAGCTTTTTAGTTACAGGGTAAAAAACCCTTGCTATGATAAGAAATTTATGTATAATTGTTAAATGGTTAAATACGGAATAATCAAGACAGGTGGAAAACAATACACAGTGAGACAAGGTAGCGAAATTTATGTAGATCGCATTGATGAAGAAGTTGGTAAAGAAATTGCTCTAGAAACACTTGCAACATTTACTGACGAAGGAGAAATCGAACTTGGTAAACCTTTATTAAAAGTCGGTGTAACTGGAAAAATTATAGAACAACTTAAGGGTGAGAAAATTCGTGTTGCTAGATTTAAGGCAAAAGTTCGTTATCGAAGAGTGAAAGGTTTTCGTTCACAACTAACAAAAGTCCAAATTATAAAAGTTTAATTCATAATTCTAAACTCGTTTTGAGCGAAGTCGAAGGATTTTGAATTCTAAATTCTAATATGGCTCATACAAAAGCACAAAAAGCAGTCAAAGGAAATCGTGACTCTGTAGGTCGAAGGCTTGGAGTAAAAATTTACGGAGGCGAAAAGATTAGAATAGGTTCGATTATTCTACGCCAAAGAGGTTTAAGAGTGCATCCGGGAGTTGGAACAGAAGCGAGTAAGGACCATACAATATTTGCTTTAAAAATAGGTAAGGTTGAATTTGTAAAAAAACAAGGAAAACAATACGTAACCGTAAAATAAATTATAATCATATCCATGAATGATCAACTTCGTGAAAGACTACTTGCTTTTAGTACAGATAAAGATATATTTAATAAAGCAAAACAACTATTACTTCTTAGAAAAGAATATCAACTGAAAATTAAAGATATTGCCGATGTTTTTCAAGTCAAATCTTCATATATTTGTCAACTAATGCGCTTAAATCATTTACCTGAGATGATTAAAGATGGATATTATGGAAAACAAATAAATATATCATTGCTTTTTATCATTTCACGTTTGAGATCAGAGCAAGATATAGTTAACGCGTATGAGAAAATATTACAATCAGGGTTTTCTGTGGCACAAACCGAAAGTTTAGTAAGAGAGATTTTATATAAGATAAAAGATAAAGGAGACTACTTAAATCGTGAAGAAATTAAAGGTTTATTTAAGTTAATCAAAGATGTCAATCCTGATTTGATGATTAAATTTAGACAGACTAAAATAAAAACCTTACTTCGAATCGAAATGAAAGGTAATTTAGAAACTACATCTACATTAATTCGAAGAATTATATCTTAGGTAAAAAAATAGGTTAAAAAACTATATGAACGTAAATTTGGTGGAATAGGGTTATTAATCGGTCCTATTTTGTTTGAGGGAAAATAACGGTAAAAAACCTGACCAATAATTGAATTTATATTAATTGGTCCAAATTCACGGGAATCAGAAGATCGTGGTCTATTATCACCCATGACAAAAATAAATCCATCAGGTATTGTTACAGTGACTCCCTCTTTGAGAAAACCACCTTCCCAAAGATTGGTTTTCGCGGATATATAATTTTCAGAAATTTGTTGTCCATTAATATAAACTTCACTATTTTGTACTAAAACCTTATCTCCTGGTAAACCCATTACTCTTTTAATATACTCAATATCAGGGTTTTTTGGTGATTTGAAAATTACTACATCTCCCTTTTGCATTGGCCTGAATTTATAAGTAATTTTGCTTGTAAAGATATATTCTCCTGATAAAAATGTTGGTTCCATTGAGGCTCCTTTAACTTGATTAGGTTGCATTATAAACAAATAGGTTACTATAAAAATAGATCCGACAAATACAACGGTTTCAAGAATTTCCATCACAAACTCAATTAGTCCCTTAACAATTTTCATAAGATTTAATTGTAATTTAAGAAATTAAAAAAAACAATATAAAAATAATGGTTATTAGGGTAAAATAGAGGAAATAGAATCACAAGTAGTTAGGGATTAGTAGTTAGAAGTTAGTAGGGAATAACTTGTTTATAAATAATTGGCTGCTTAGCTCAGTTGGCTAGAGCGTTGCATTCACATTGCAAAGGTCGGGGGTCCGAGCCCCTCAGCAGCCACACTAGAAATTGTT
>PFTH01000143.1 GCA_002789465.1 Candidatus Roizmanbacteria bacterium CG_4_9_14_0_8_um_filter_34_12
TCCTGAAGATATTGCTGCTATGAAAATAGCGGCGATCATGGACAGGGGGACAAAAAAAGACTTTATTGATCTATATTTCCTCATTAAAAATGGAATATCAATAGAAGACAGTCTTACTTATTACAACAAGAAATATAAATGCTTGTCTAATAATCTTTATAGCATAATGAAGAGTTTAGCCTATTTTGATGATGCGGATTTATTAGAAATGCCACAGATGATTAAAAAAATAAGCTGGGAAAAGGTCAAGAAATTCTTTAAAAAAGAGGTAATTCTTTTAGCAAAGAAGTATATTTAGTTTTATTTAACCATCTTCTCAATGTCAGTCTACCGCTTCGGTGGAACAATAACTTTACTTTTCGTTTAGAATATAATATTAACATGAAAAAACGTGAACAAACAGAAATGTTTGTTTTGCAAAAAACTCAAAGGACACGCGAAGAATATTGCTATTCTTGTACCTGAATACCGAGAAAAGAAATTATTATTTTATGAAACGAATCATTTCTATTTGACAGCAGAGCTACATCCAGTAGTTAAAGATCCCTATTTTCTTATCGTTCCTAAAAAACACTATAAAGCGTTTAGTCAGATTAATATTTCATACGCTAAAGAAATGGATGAAATAATACAATATTTGAGAGGCTTGTTTATTAAAACCTCCTATGTTATTTTTGAACATGGTGAGGTATATGAAAAAAACAAAATACAGAGCGTACATCATGCGCATTCTCATGTAATCCTGACAAATACTAATTATCTTTCTTATATCGAAGCAAAAATGCAAGAGTATAAAATGAAAACATCTCTTATTAAATTTACTGATAATTCAACGCTGCGTGAGGTTCAGAAAAAAATCAAAGACAAAAGCTATTTATTATTTAGGCAAGGATTTAATTCCTGAAGCTCTTGTTTTGCCTTTACTTGTAAAGCCTCAATTTCATGATCGATTGAGGCGCAACCAACATGTTTGATTAATTTGAACCTGCCGTTTCGCTTTTCGCCTATCTGAAAACAAATTGATTTCCTAGATTTAACCTTTCTGATAAACATAAATACTAATATTCTATACAGCCTAAAATTAATTAAAAGGTCATTTCAGTGTCCCAATTAAAAAGTCTAAATCTTGTTGTAATGGGACAAACTATATATTAAAAATCAGTTTATGAAGTTTTTGCGCAAGTCAGGAAAGTATTGTTTACGAGCACGATTGGGAACGATTTCTTAAAGGTTTACCTGATGCTGATTAACTGTTTTAGAGTAATCTATTCTTACTAATTTACTCGCTTTGATCCCCATTGAAAAAGTAGGACAGGATAAAAACAGTGGAATAGTTGATCAATCTAAATGCAGTTAATTAAATCGTACGCTTTTTAAAATATCCATGAAAGTATTCTCGTATTTTATTTCCGGTCTCATATCGTATTTTGTAAAAAACATCTGAAGAATATAGAGCTTGTTATTTTGCGTGGTATAAATATAATTACCGGCACGTGTCCAAGACAACCCTCCTACGGTTAAAATCTCTTTTTTAAAATCTGATCCGCTATCAATTATAAACTGGTCAAAAGAATATTTTGTGCCGTCATAGCAAATAAAAGAAAAAAGGGAATTACGAGCTTGAGATCCTTTTATTGCCGGCTCATCAAAAATAATTTGGGAAAGCGGTGGTTGTGGGAGCGGTAACTTCGCGGTTGATTGTTTCCAAGGGGCAGGATAATCAAAAGATATCCCGCATACAGGGTCTTTATAGGTATTCGCTTGATTATTTTGAACATTGCCCAATGAAAGCGGATTTTGTGTTTTTATACTATCACTGTCACTTTTATGTTCTGAAAAAAAGATGACGACTGCAACAAAAAAAAGGGCAATAATTAAAATTGATCCCAAAACAAAATAGCTTTGATAAGAAGATTCTTTCATGTGTTGTATTTTATTGTACATAATTTTTTCAAAGTTTACTATACTGAAATACAGTTGCGGGCTAACGCCTTTTTACGGGGTGCGAACTAGAATAACGGGTCTAACGCCGGAGTGTTTACACTCAATCTGAACAATACTCCGGGTAACTCTGGCAACAATAACATTGGGTTCCGGTGCGCCGTCCCTGATTAGTAATACCATGCGGCGGGATTTCCATTTAAGATCACTCTTAGTTGGAACTGGGCCATAAATATAGTATTACAAGCCTGTAGCTTATCGTCCTTTTTAGGAGATAAAGAAAGCAAAGGGGTGGTTTGGAAATATAACCACCCCTTTGCAGTTTGATTATATGTATGACCAGATTATTTCTTTTACCAATTTACTAAAAGCTTATTACAAGGCAAGACGAAGCAAACGTTTCAAAAGACGTTTGCAGAAAATTGAGATTGATTTTGAAGATAGGTTGATCAATATTTGTTACCAGCTAAAAAATCAATCATACCAACCTAAAAAATATCATCGCTTTTTAGTTTTTGAGCCTAAAAAAAGACAGATATCCGCCCCTGCTTTTATTGATCGCATTATCCATCATGCGATACTTATCGTCATCGAGCCACTTTTTGACAAGCTCTTTATACCTTCAAGTTTTGCCTGCCAGAAAAATAAAGGTACCCATTCTGGGATGCTTTATATCGCCCGTCGTTACGGGAAATTAATTAAAAAATATGAAATACTTTATGCTTTGAAATGTGACATTAAGCAATATTTTGCCAATATTGAACACAATGCCCTTTTTGAACTTTTATCCAAAGTTATAACCTGCCCAAAAACACTTTGGCTTTTAAAACTTATTATCGACTCCTACAAAGATAGTCCAGGAAAAGGAATTCCGATTGGGAATCTTACTTCACAACTTTTTGCCAACATATATTTACATGAGCTGGATTTATATGTTACCAAATACTTAAAAGTCCAATACTATTTCCGCTACATGGATGATTTTCTTGTGTTATCCCACGACATTGAACCCCTCAAAAAGTTAAGAGAAAAAATCAAACTGTTTCTTAGTGAAAAACTATATTTGTCTCTTCATCCCAAAAAAGTCAATATTTTCCGGGCTGACCGCGGACTTGATTTTGTTGGTTACTGTATAAAACCTGATGGCATATCTATGAGAAAAAAGACACTACGGCGATACAAAAAAAGGCATAAGAAAAGGATTAAACTACTTGAAAAATCAAAAATGCAATTGAAAAAATACAAAACATATTCGCAACTTCCCCTGTTTACAACAAGTAAACTGAATGATGAAGTTAAGTATGAACTGGAAGAAAAAATACGAAAACAAAAGGAAAAGCTTCGGGCATCACGTAATTCTTTTAAAGGATTCTTACGTTATTCAAAACATAAAAAGTTGGCAACCGGAGGAGTAAAAGTTAATGGAATTATTATCCCTAAGATTTTTAGCAGGAAGAAGATTTCCTCCAAGCAGTTAACAATCTTCCAATTTCGTTAATCCGTTCGATGAAATATTGATACTCCTTAATAGATAAAAAATTTATATCCTTGGAAAGCCTGACAAAAACACGAAATATATCAAGTTTAACCGATAATTCCTTTTGTTCTTCCAATCGACCTTTTTTACTATTGGCAACAATTGCCAATCTTATCATCTCAATATTTGTTTGCAAAAGATAATTGGAAAGTAAAAACCTTTGGCTTTTGGGAAATTTGCCCACTGTTCTATGAGCATAAAGATACAGATCGTAAAGTTTTTGGAAAATAATCAGTTGGTCGATCATTTATTTTTCATGTTGAATTAATATTAAAAAAATTATACATTGAATGATATGAAGATTGTTTGGAAATCTCTTCTATTTATTTTGATATTCGTTTTTCTTTTTTCTTCTCCTGTTGATGCCCAGTGGAATGTGTGGAATACACCGGCTGCCTATTGGGATTTTGAAGGCGCTTCCGGCCAAACAAGCATCAAAGACCGCGCGGGCAGCAATGACATTTTTTTGACCGCAACATCAGGTACGCCAACCGGAATACAAAGTGTGGGAAAAGTAGGCAAAGACGCACAGTTTAATGGAACAACCGACTACGGATATGCGGAAGATTCGGCAACACTTTCCCAAACCGCCAGTTTTTCGGTTGAAGCTTGGGTTAAGTTTGATACTATTTCCTCAACCAATGGAGTGATCCAGACTGTTCTTGCCAAATGGGATGAGACAACCAATATCAGAACCTATAGACTCATTATCCAGACCGATACAACCGGACGAGCATATTCACAATTTCAGATCTCAACCGATGGCACAGTTGGCAATATTAAAACGGCAACCGGCAAAACACAGATTGTTGCCGGACAATGGTACCTATTAACCGGATATTTTAACGCAACAAGTCCAGGAACAATATATATTTACGTTAATGGTGTCAGTGATGGCACCACCTCATCTGTTGGCACTTCCATTCCTGATACGACTGCTAAATTTTATCTGGGAGCAACCAAAACCGGCGCCTCAACTTATACTAATTTTTTAGATGGTTCGGTTGATGAAATGCGTCTTTTTTCCGGAACCCGAACCCAAGGATCAATTGCCTATTCCATGGAAAGAGGAAAACCTGTAATAAATATGACTTTTGACGACGGATCTGGACTCCAGGCGATCGATCATTCACCGGAGACAAATAGAGGCGCCCTGATAAATTTTCCAACCGATAATAGTGAGTGGATCGAGGGAATCAATAAAACTTATGCTTTGCAGTTTGACGGTAGTTCTAACTATGTTGATTTGGGCAATAAACCAAAACTTCAGTTAGGAGGAGCGATGACTATTTCCACTTGGATTAATCCAACAGATCTGTCAAGCGATTACACTATTGTTTCCCAACCAAATACAAACGGCTACACATTTAAGATAACAACAGCCGGAGAGATGACTTTTGGTGCATTAGGTGGAACAACAGTCACCACATCCGGCGCCGGTATCACAGCCGGTGCCTGGCAATATGTAACCTTAAGTTACGACGGATCAAACGCTACGTTTTACAAAGACGGGCGATTAATTTCGAGTCCTGCTTTGACTTTGTGGAGCGTTACCGATGGCGCAATATTCGTGGGCAAAGCCGGTTCGACTCCCCAATATTTTAAAGGAAAGATAGATGAATTGATGATTTATCCCTATAACAGAACCGCTTTTGAGGTATATATAGATCGAAATAAAGGTCTTGTCAATTTTGGTAATGAAAAGTCACTGCAACCTCATAACGCTCAAATCGCCTGTCCAAAAGGATTTATCCATGTTCCCGGCGATCCTTTATATGGTACTTCTGATTTTTGCGTGATGAAGTATGAAGCCAAATGCGCTTTAACTTCCGACCCTACTACCGGTATTCAACCGGCTCACGCCGATGCTTGTTCCGGAGAAAGCGGTGGTGATTATTACGGAACCTACAAAAACAGCGGTGCCGGTTGTGCCTGCAGTAGTGCCAACAGTAAACAAATCGTATCGGTTGCCTCGGGCTTTCCCATCGCCTATATTGCCCAGGATGACGGAACCGTCAATGATTCTAAAAGTTATTGCGAAACCAATGGTTGGCATTTGATTACTAATGCCGAGTGGATGACCATTGCCAGAAATGTCGAACGGCAAGGAGCTAACTGGTGTGATTTAAACGGCGCAAACTGCGGTTTTTCCCCGGGACAATCAAGTAAATATTTAGCTGCCGGTCATAACGATAACGTGAACGATCCGGCTGCAGGCGGGGACGGTAATAGCGCCATTATTGCCAGCACTAACGATAGTTATGCCTGTTACGGGACAGATACGGGGGCAACCACTTGTACCAATGCTGGAAACCAGCAAAAGCGAACTCACGCCCTGGCCAATGGTGAAGTTATTTGGGATCTGGCGGGTAATGTTTGGGAGTGGACAGATAATACGGTTTTGAGAAAGGATGAGCCTGAATGTCAGGGAGCAGGTTGTGTTGTTGATTGGCAGTGGAGTGACTTTGCAGTTGGAAGTTTGACATCATATTTATTGGATAACGGACAAGGAGCCTCTATGGGTTATGATGTCATTAGACCTTCTAATTCTTCTTGGAATGCCAATCAAAGAGTTGGAAGAATTTATCATTATAGTAATCCTTCTGATACGGACACAACAGTCTACGCCTTTTTGCGGGGTGCGAGCTGGAGTGGCGGGTCTCGCGCCGGGGTGTTTGCACTCGCTCTGCACAGTACTCCGGGTAGCTCTGGCACCCTAACATTGGGTTCCGGTGCGCCGTCCCTGTCAATAAGTAATACTTCGTAGATATCTATTTATCTTCTTTATCTTTCCGCGAAGCGGTCGAAAAATCTGCAAGTATTAATAAA
>PFTH01000174.1 GCA_002789465.1 Candidatus Roizmanbacteria bacterium CG_4_9_14_0_8_um_filter_34_12
CAACTTTCTAGTATTTCCTCTGGGATAGTATTTTCCGGTTGTAAAAATAGATAAACCACTTAATAAAGGGCTGTATTCTTTCCCGTTTTAGTCCCTTATGAATATTATGTTTCCTTGAAAGAACAGATATTGTTCCTTCCAGTTCATTTGTAGTTTTAGGCATCAGTGGATGATTCAGGAATTTAAAGCTGGTATCAGGAAGAGAGACCAGTATTCTTACGGCTTTTCTTACTCCTTTATGGATAAACCACCAGCTTCCGGTGTCCAGGTGTTTTGTTTCCGTGAGAAAATCCCTGTTTTTATTAATCCATAACTGTAGCCAATCTCTCCACCACCCTAATGCTTCTCTTGATTCAATAAGCCATATATAATCAGCCAGTCTTTTAAGCTCTTTCACTCTTCTGTCTTTAGGATACCTGCCAATGGCATTAACAATATCCCTGTGAAGGTGTGCCATGCATATCTGGTGAGGAATACTGCCGAATACAGCGTATATTGCGTTGCCTATGCCTGTCCCACCGTCACTGACAATACCTGTAAATCTGTATTTGGATTTAAGTATTTTTAAGTCTTTTGTAATCAGCGATCCACGCTCTCTTGATACAAATGAGGCGTGGATAATGAGTTTCTTTTTGTGGTGTCTGTAGAGCATAAGAGCATACCTTTTACCAAACCAGAGACCATCAATAAGGAGGTAGGATACTTCTGTGGTTAATTCGGGAATATCGATTATGGGTGGTTGTTGATCTAATATCCTATGAAATCTTTTTTCTAAACCTCTTATGGAATATCCACTCCATGAAGATAATATTTCATATGTTGCACCTTGAAGTATGTATTTTTCAAGCCATAACAAGTCAGATTTTTTCTTCCAGGTTTTTCTTCTCGATAAGGATTGGGTTTTATTACAATGCGAACAGTAATATCTTAAAAGACCTCTTTTGCTTTTTTCCCCATCTTTGTAATTTAGTACTACAGGATAAGCAGTTTAACCTGCTTTTGATAAAAGTATTCATATGAGGAGAATGTAGCAGAGGATTAAGAAGATTACAATAATCTAATCAATCGTTTTTACCAACACTTTTGTTCCATTAGACCCAAAAAGACTATCATTCATCCCCACGTTGAAACGTGGGGCTTTCTGGTACTGGGGTAAAAAGGGGAAAGGGGAAACTTTATTTAATTATTGATTCTGGTCATATTCACCAATAACGGCAGTTAAGGTTATTGTTTCCCCATTACGCCAAATTTCAATACTTAACTTGTCCCCGATTTTTTTATCGGCAATAATTTTAGCCAATCCCCCACTTTCGTCAGTAACCTTTTTTCCGTCTATTTTCATAATTATATCCTCTGACTTGATCCCGGCTTTCTCAGCAGGAGAATCAGCTACGGATTCCTGGATATAAGCA
>PFTH01000134.1 GCA_002789465.1 Candidatus Roizmanbacteria bacterium CG_4_9_14_0_8_um_filter_34_12
TATTAAACTCATCAACAGGACAACAAGATGTTATTTCTAACGGGGTTAAACCACTGGACATGGTACTTTTTATCATTAGTTTTTCCGGTGCAGCATTAACAGGCTATGGCTTATTAAAGCCAGGGACAAATTTACTATTACCACCATTTCGCCTATCTTGGTATGCCGCAGTTGAAACTCTGAAAAATCCGCTTTCCGCGCTTTTTGGAGTTGGTGTTGATAATTTTGCATCAATTTTCACCCGTGTCAAAGACCTCGCCTACAATCAAGGTCCCATGTGGGAAATTTCATCTTTTAATCTTTCCCGCAGCGCAGTTCTCCATGTTTTTACTGAATCCGGCATATTTGGACTACTTGCTTTTGGACTGATCGTTAGCGTTTTGATTAAATCGGTGTTACAGTTACGGAAAAACGAACAATCTCACGCCCGTTCACCCCGTAATCATCCTGATATGAACGGGCATCTGTCACAAGATAACCAAGAAAATACCCTAAGTGTAAGTTCGGGATTACGGGGTTCATATTTACCAGTGCTTTTAGTAAGCGCCTATCTATTAATTATCCTGGCGCTTTTCCCAATTTCACTACCGGTTTTATTTCTGCTCTTTCTTACAATTGCCTATGTTACTCGTCTTCAACATTTTCATGAATCATCAACTCACTTTGATCTCGCCAATATTTTACCGGTCTATTTAGGAATGGTAATTATTGGATTATTATTAGTTGGAGGAAGCGCTTATCTAATGGGACGATCCTATATGGCCGAAGCCTATTTCAAACGTTCGCTTGACGGAATCACAAAAAACAACGCTAAAATTTTGTATGACAACCAACGAATGGCTGTGATAACAAATGCCTATATTGAACGTTTTCGAATTAACTTTGCTCAAACTAATCTATTGATTGCCAACAACGTTGCTGCCAAAGTTCAACCACCTGCCGGCCAAACCCAAACTGCAGAGGAAGCACAGCAGGCAGCGAGTAAACTGACTGAAGAAGATAAGCAAACCATTGGTCAGGCAATTCAAAACGCCATTGCCGAAGCCAAGGCCGCAGTTGCAAGAAATCCACAAAAAGCCACTAACTGGGAAAACTTGGCCGCTATTTACCGCAATGTGTTAAGTGTTGCACAGGGCGCAGACGTTTGGACAATTTCATCTTATCAAAGAGCCATTGTGGCCGATCCACAAAACCCAAGTTACCGTTTGAATTTGGGAGGAGTTTATTACACTCTTGGAAATTATGACGAAGCCCGAAACCTATTTCAACAAAGCATTGCGGTGAAACCTAATTGGCCAAACGCTCACTATAATTTTGCTTGGGCCGCTTATCAAAAAGCCGATTATCAAACTGCAGCCGCAGCCATGCAAAATGTCCTAACCTTAATTGATCCAAAAACTGCCAAAGCCGACTATGACCGAGCCGCAAAAGACTTAGAAGAGTTTAAA
>PFTH01000080.1 GCA_002789465.1 Candidatus Roizmanbacteria bacterium CG_4_9_14_0_8_um_filter_34_12
TAATTTGAAATTGGGATTTTATTAGAAATTGGTAATTAAAAATTAGAAATTTTCTTCAATCATGCTCGACTATACCAAACTCAAAACACTTCGTGAAACCACAGGCATTTCTTTTTCTCTTTGTAAAAAAGCACTGGAAGAAACCAATAATGATTTAAAAGCAGCTGAAAAAAAATTATCGGATTGGGGAATTGAAAAAGCATTACAGAAAGCTAAAAGGGGAACTGGAAACGGTGTGATTGCTTCATACGTCCATCACAATAAAAAAATTGCAGCTATGATTGAACTAAATTGCGAAACAGATTTTGTTGCAAATAATCAAGATTTTCAAACTTTGGCTCAAGAGTTGGCAATGCAAGCGGCATCTATTAAAACTAAAAATGAGAAAGTGGATGAACTACTCTTAACTGAATATATTCGCGAACCTGGAAAAACTATTTCTGATTTAATAAAAGAAGCAATTCTTAAATTTGGAGAGAATATCAAACTTAAGCGGTTTGTTAGATGGAGTATCTAAATAAAAAGTCAAATGATCAATTCTTATTTATCAATTGATACTTGATAATTCGTTGATCATTGGTTATTGATGATTGATCATTTCTTATTTAGTTTCTATTACTCTTTACTTCTTTTCTCTTTTCTGATAATCTTTAAATCTATGAATGTATATCAAACTGAATTTAAAGCTTCATGTAATAAGGTAATCAACCAACTTAAGGAAGAACTTAAGTCAATACGAACTGGACGCGCTAATCCAGCAATGGTTGAAAATTTAATTGTTGAAGCATACGGAGGTCAATCAAAATTAAAATTATTGGAGATGGCGACTATCATGAACGAGGCACCTTTAATTTTAGCTATTACTCCATTTGACCCATCAACTGTAACTGAAATTGAAAAAGCAATTCTTAAATCACCCCTTGACTTATCTCCCCGTCCTCAAGGAAATAAATTACTAATAACTATCCCTCCATTATCTGAAGAACAACGGGAAAAAATGGTTAAAATAATTAATCAAGCGATTGAAACACATCGACATTCAGTTCGAAATTATCGAGATGAAACACGTAAAAAGATTAAGTATGATTTTGAAGCAAAAACCATCACTGAAGATGACAAATTTCGAATGGAAAAAGATATTGATACACTCACACAAAAAATCATGGAAGAAATTCAAGTTATAAAAGAAAAGAAAGACGCAGAGATAAGAGAAGTATGACAAAAATAACAAAATCTCAATATTCAAAGATACAAAACAATTTCAAAAATCAAAATTCCAATAATAATAGCTTTTGTAATTTTAATTTTGGATTTGATTTGTTATTTGGATTTTGTCATTTGAGCTTCATATAAATATATGTTAACAATAATTGCTTTTATTTTGATTCTAGGTTTATTAGTTTTGGTCCATGAATTTGGTCATTTTATTGCTGCCAAAAAAAACGGAGTATATGTTGAAGAGTTTGGTTTTGGCTATCCGCCAAGACTTTTTGGTTTCAAATTTAGAAATACCTTATATAGTATTAATCTAATACCGCTTGGTGGGTTTGTCAAATTATATGGTGAAGAAGCAGGTGAACTTGGCGCTGAAAAAACCACAAAAAAAATTCCATCCAATCAAGCTTTCACTAATAAAAAACCTTGGCAAAAATTGATTATTCTCTGCGCCGGAGTCTTAGGAAACTTTTTGCTGGGATGGATTCTCATTTCAATACTGTTTACTCAAGGAATTCCCACTCCTACAAAAGATGTGATTATTGATCGCGTCGCATTTAACTCACCAGCACAATATGCCGGTCTAAAACCAAAAGATATCCTTCTTGAAATTACCATAGATAATAAAATAGAAAAATTAAAATCAACAAATGACTTAATTGATCTTTCAAAAAAATATGCAGGACAAAAATTGAATATAAAAATTAAGCGTGCAAATATCGAAAAAATAATTTCAATTGTTCCTCGAAAAAATCCACCCACTGGACAAGGACCATTAGGTATTGTTGTTACGTCATTTATTGAAAAGCGTTATCCTTGGTATCAGGCGCCTTTTTTTGGTTTGATTGAGGCATTCAATATAACAATTAAAATTGTTTCTGAACTGGGAAAAACACTATTCCAGTTATTAACATTTAAAAAACCCCAAATTGATGTTGCCGGCCCGATTGGTATCGCTCAATTTACTGGTCAAGCAATCAAGTTTGGACGAAATGCAGTTTTAGAATTTATTGCGTTATTATCTCTTAATTTAGCTGTTTTAAATATCTTTCCTTTTCCTGCGCTTGATGGAGGAAGGTTGGTTTTTGTTATCTATGAATGGATCACAAAAAAACGTGTTAATAAGAACTTAGAAAAATATCTTAATTTGACAGGATTTAGCCTTTTGATTTTATTAGCCTTGTTAGTTTCAATCAGTGATGTGATTAAGTTAATTAAAAAATAATTTTATAATAATTATAATATTTATAATGATTATAACCGTTATATGAATCTCAAATTCAACAACATTACAATTTCTGGAAGCGTTTCTGTTGGCAAAAATACTTTATTGGATAATCTAAAACCACAGTTACAACCACTTGGTTGGCAATTTACTTCGGGCGGACAAATTCTTCGTGATTATGCAAAAGAATATGTTCAACCGCTTGCTAGTCTTGCAGGAAAAGACTTTCATTTAAAAGTGGAAGAAAGAACACGACGCCTACTTACTGAAAAAGGAAAATATGTAATTGAAGCTTGGTTGTCTGGTTTTGTTGCTCGGGATCTTAAGAATACGCTTCGGGTTTTATTAGTTTGTAGTGATGACGCACTTCGTATTGACCGTGTGGCCAATCGAGACAAGGTTAGCATCGAGCAAGCAAAACACTTAATTAAAGAAAGAGAAGAGGTTAACTTTAAGGAATGGCAAAAATATTATGGAAAATATAATTTTTTTGATCCTAAATATTATCAATTAATTATTAATACATATTCTTGCGGACCAATGGAAACTGTTGGTAAAGTTCTTGATAAACTCGGCTATCATAATGGTAAACATTAAAATTTTATTATTTCTTTATTTGATTATTTAATAATTCTTCTCTTCCCTCCTAACCCATAATAATGTACGGGTGCATCATTGATATGCCACTACTCATATCTCTAAATTTATAATGTATAATAAAATTCATGCGCTATTCGAAACTTTTTGGGAAAACAATCAAAATCCCACCGGCTGATGCAATCAATCGTTCTCATATTTTGCTTTATCAAGCAGGTTTTATTCGCGAATCAACAGCCGGTCGCTATTTTTTTCTTCCACTTGGACAACTAGTCCAACAAAAAATTATGGCTATGATTAAAAAAGAGATGGATAAGTCTGGCGCACAAGAAATGCTCTCACCGGTTCTTCACCCGCTGGAGCTATGGAGAGAGACTAATCGTACAAATACAACTGGTTTTGAATTAACCAAAGTTGTTGATCGCAGAAAAGGGGAGTTTGCACTTGGCGGAACCGCGGAAGAAATGTTTGTCGATGTGGTAAGAAAGTTACGTTTAAGTTATCGAGATTTACCATTAAATATATATCAGTTTTCTTTAAAATTTCGCGATGAACTTCGTGCTAGAGGAGGACTATTACGCGTTAGAGAGTTTATTATGAAAGATGCTTATTCTTTTGATAAAGATGAGACAGGTTTTAAAATAAGCTATGATTTAATGGCAAAAACTTATAAAAAAATCTTTGATCAGTTATCTCTTAAAACTATAATTGTTGAGTCTGACAATGGATACATCGGAGGCGAATACTGTCATGAATTTGTGGTTGAATCGCCAATCGGTGAAACAAAATTTCTCACAACTTCAGATGGATTTTACGCTGCTCATCAAGACGTTGCTAAATTCAAACGGGATATGGTTAATGAAAATGAACCAATTATGTCTATGAAAATAATTCAACAACCACAATGGATTAAAACAATGGAAGATAATATCAAACACTATAAAAAACCAAAATCATATTTTCTTAAAAATGTTGTTTATAAAAATCGCATTACTAAAGATATTATAATTGCAGTAATCCGTGGAGACCTTGAAGTAAATAAAATGAAACTCGAACATGTTTTAAATCTAGTTGGTCAGCTCAACGAAGCATCTCTAGATGATCTACTTAGAATTGGAACAAAGCCAGGATACGTTCATTCTTGGGGACATAAGAACGTAACATATGTTGCTGATATTTCATTAAAAACTGTTACGAACTTTATTGGTGGTCAAAAAGAAGATGAAACTGATTCTATCAATGTAAATTATGGTCGTGATTTTAAATGTGATTATGAGGATGATATTGCATTAGCACAACCCGGACATTTAAGCGAATCAGGAAAAGAACTTATATTAAAACGCGGAATTGAGGTGGGGAACATCTTTCAACTAGGATATCATTATTCAAAAAAGATGAAAGATGCTACATTCACCAATTTTGACGGACAATTAAAACCATACTACATGGGTTGTTATGGAATTGGCATTGGCCGAACCATGGCAGCAATCGTTGAAGTTCATAATGATAAAAATGGAATTATCTGGCCACAAAACATTGCTCCATATCAAGTCCATTTAATTGGGCTTGATTTACAAAATGATGCAATCCAAAAACAAGCAGTAAAAATTTATCATAATTTACTTGAAAAAGGTATTGAAGTTTTGTTTGACGACCGGATTGATATTCGTGCCGGTCAAAAATTCGCCGAAGCGGATTTGATCGGTATCCCCTGGAGACTGCTTGTTTCTACAAAAACAGGTGAAAATGTTGAACTAAAAAAACGTTCTGAAACAAAAACGGAAGTTATAAGTATTGAAGAAACTATTAAACTTATTAATCAGTAAATTCAAATGTCAAAATTCAAAGATTCAAATCAAATTTAAATAAAAATAGGCAGAATTACGATTTATCCGTTACTAAATTATTTTGAAATTTGAATTTTGTTATTGATTTGTTATTTGACATTTGTAATTTGAATTTAACTTATGAAGATTATAGTTACCCATCTTACTCCAGATCTTGATGCAATCACAGCCTGTTGGCTTGTAAAAAACTTTATGCCTGGTTGGAAAAATGCGGAAATTATCACAATTCCAGCCGGAACAACATATCAGAATAAAATAGTAGACTCATATCGAGAAATAATTCATGTAGACACGGGTCTGGGAAAATATGATCATCACCAAACAAACTCCAATACTTGTGCTGCACGTCTTGTGTTTGTATCTTTGGAAAAAAACTATGGTTTATCAAGTAAAAATATTCCTGTTTTAACTCGACTCACAACATATGTTAATGAAATCGATCATTTTCAAGATGCTTTCTATCCTGATGCAAAAGCTGATCGTTATGAATTTACACTCGCTCCATTAATTGAAGGTTTACATAAAACTATTAAAAATGATCAATTAGTTATTGAAATTGCTTTTAAATTACTCGATAGTGTTTTGATCGTTCTCAAAAATAAAATTGCTGCTGAATCCGAAATAAAGTCAGGTTATATATTTAATTCAAGATACGGAAAATCCATTGTGATGGAAACAGGAAACGGTGATACACTCAAATTGGCACAAAAATCCGGTTTTTCATTTACAGCCATAAAAGATCCTCGTAAAGGTAATATTCGAATAAAAACGCTTCCACTCGCCAAATACGACCTTATGCCGCTATACGAAAATATAATAAAAATTGATAAAAAAGCAACCTGGTATCTTCATGTTTCACGCCACATGCTACTAAACGGATCTTCAAGAAACCCAAATTTTATTCCATCTTCGTTAACCAGCGCGCAACTGATTGCAATCATTAAGAAAGTGTAATAGAATAACAGTAGAAAATTTCAAAGATCAAAATCCAAATTTCAAATCAAATTTAAAACGCAAAGTTCCAAATACTAAAATGTTTTAGACATTTCTTATTAGGATATTTTATAGTTTAGGATTTAATTTTTTAGATTTTATTTGTGATTTGAAATTTTTAATTTGAATTTTATTTATTAAGGAGGTGTTTTATTTATGGTGGTTGCAAACCGCAAACAAAACGAATCAAAAGACAGTTTTTTTCGCAAATTCGGACGAGCAATAATGGAAGAGAATCTTGTGGACGAAGTTCGAAAAAGACAGTATTACAAAAAACCATCTCTTAAGAAAAAAGAGGAGGAAAAAGAAAGGATGATAACTCGAAGTCGAAGACGACGTCAAGCAACACGAAGCTATTTTCGAAAGCCTTTTCGTAAAACAATATGATTAACATCATTTCACCATCACGTTATAAAGTTAATCGCAAACAAATACGTAGTTTTGTTACGGATATTCTTGATTTAAATAAAATCATTTTACAAGAGCCACTTAATATTGTTTTTATCGGTCGCACAAAAATGCGT
>PFTH01000006.1 GCA_002789465.1 Candidatus Roizmanbacteria bacterium CG_4_9_14_0_8_um_filter_34_12
AATCTACCGACTTTTAAAAACCCTGGGATATTTTGTGGAAATCAAAATTGGGAAAAAAGATTGTCAGGAAATTAAAGAAATATTCGGACGGGGACAAGACTTCGGAAAATGGAAGATCTCAAGATTAATAAAAGATACAAAATTTATGAAAGACCTTGGTTTTGAAATTATTTTTGCCAAGGATTATTTTTACACCGAGTACTATCAAACATACGCGGATTTTGATTTATTCCTTCAGGGAGTCCCGATATTTGAAGATTTTGATTCTGAAAAAGACAAAATTAAGCTAACAAAGTACGTTAGCAAATTTCAAACCAATAAAGGGATTAAATTGCCACGTCATAGAATTGTAATGGTAGCTTTAAAACATTAATCAAACAGTAGAAAAAGTGGCAAATATATTGGTTATATTTCAACATTCTATGAATCACCAGGACCTCCAAAGGTTTCACCTATTTACTATTACACAATCTATAATACTGTTGCCATTGCTATTATTGAAGTTATTCTTTTGATCAAATGCTTAAGACGCAATAGATTTGGAATTCTAGGAAAATTAACAATCATTATAGCTGTATCGCTCTTCGTTTTGTGGTTACTTTATTATTTTCTTTTGTAAAATAAGGCTTTAGTTTAACTGAAACAACGTCAATGCTTACGGAACTGGATAAGAAATAGCTTAGTTTATTTTGAAAGCAAATACAGAAAATTCCGCCCCCAAACAAGCTGGAAAAAAGAAAGTCCCCGAGCGAAGTCCCGCCAGCAGGCGGGACGGAGCGAGGGCTAAAGTTCTCAAAGACTTGGAAAGGTGAAACCGGAAGCAACCAAATCCGCCGACCGTGTCCAGAGGGGAGGATTCACTTCGTCATTTTGTTTCTTAGGACGAACTCGTAGTAAAATATTCTTTTAGCATTGTCAGATATAATACTATATCTGACTTCTGCTGAAGTAACACTTCAGCATCGTTTTTAAAGTAGTTTTCCCACGATTACACTTTAAATACTCTTCACGACGTTTTGCATCTTTTTTATTTCGATATGCTTCGTAATGAATAATTTCAAAAGGAGCATAATGTTTTGTTGATATATTCAGTTTGGAATTATGTTCTTTAAATCGGCGTTTGAGGTCGTCGGTATAACCGATATAAATAAAGTCAGACTTTAAACTTCGAAGAACATAAACATAGAAGAAATTCATGAAGTAATTTTATATGTTTTTCTGGGGAGATACCAGTCGGTACCCGTCTGCGGTATTCATTCGTTACCTAGCTAGATGTTGGCGGAACTAGGTATAAGTTTGCGTCTGGCGAAGCCAGGTACCGAATGGTGAAATATTTGACGGGTACAATACTGTACCCGTCTGCGGCCCAATTCTGCTTTAGGACATAGCCAGATGCAATGCTGCATCTGGTAAAACAAGGCGCAGAATTGTGCCTTGTCCAGAGGGGAGGATTCGAACCTC
>PFTH01000173.1 GCA_002789465.1 Candidatus Roizmanbacteria bacterium CG_4_9_14_0_8_um_filter_34_12
TATTCTTTGTAGAAGATGATAAATATAATGGTTCCATAAATTAAGACGATAAATTACGATACACTTAAACTATTATGGGACCAAATATCAGAAAGGTATTCACTCCTACCTTTAAAGCTAAAGTTGCTCTTGAAGCAACAAAAGGAGTTGAAACCACAGGTCAGTTAGCAAGCCGTTTCCAAGTTCACCCAACACAAATTGGAGTTTGGAAAAAGCGCCTAATTGATGGGGCTGAAAGAATTTTTTCCGATAAAGAAAAACGGGAAAAGGAAAAAGATCACGAGTTTGTAGATGAACTCTACAAACAAATAGGAAAACAAAAGATAGAAATTGAATGGTTAAAAAAAAAGGTGGGGTTATTTGAGTAATCAAATATCCCTTACCCCGCGTACCATTGCAGACAAGCACCTTAACAAATTGGAGAAAAATATATCGATATACCGTCAATGTGAATTGCTGGGTATCAGTAAATCCAGCGCATATTATAATCTTGTACCAATATCACCGGAAGATCTGGACTTAATGAAACGGATTGATAAAATCCATACAGATTTTCCAACCTATGGAACTCGGACAATGGCAGCTCAATTAACACTTGATGTAAAATATTTAGTCGGACGCAAGAGAACAGGAAGACTGATGGAATCAATAGGAATTGAGGCTATTTTTCCTAAGCCTAAGTTAAGTTTAAATACCAAGCTTCATCCTGTATTTCCATACCTATTAAAAGATATTCCAATACTGAAATCAAATCAAGTCTGGAGCGCGGATATTACATATATTAGAATGAAATATGGATTTTTGTATCTGGTAGTTTTTATGGACTGGTATGCAAGATATATTTTGTCCTGGAAATTATCCGATTCATTAAGAACTGATTTTTGTCTTGAAGCAGCAGACAAAGCTTTACAGATAAATATACCTGACATTGTTAATTTTGATCAAGGAGTACAGTTTACAGATGAAGAAATGATTGCCCTATGGGAAAGTCAAAATACAAAAATCAGCATGGACCATAAAGGCAGATGTTTTGACAATATATTTACCGAGAGATTTTGGAGAAGCTTAAAGTATGAAGAAGTATACTTACGGGATTATCAAACAATGCAAGAAGCAAACCAATCAATTGGAGAATATATTGAAAAGTATAATACCCGAAGATTACATCAGTCCTTGGGTTACAAAACACCGGTACAAATATATCGACAAATAAATTAAAATGCTCTACAGGTCAAATTAGCCCTGTATCAAACTATATCAAAGATAAAAACAGGTATTACAGAATATTATAAGTTAAAATTAAAGAGGAAGTCATCATTAAAAAATCGTCTTGACAAACGGTACCACTTTACTGTTTTTTCCAAAAGTCCAATGTCATAACCCGTGTATGTAC
>PFTH01000197.1:0-347 GCA_002789465.1 Candidatus Roizmanbacteria bacterium CG_4_9_14_0_8_um_filter_34_12
ATTCAAAATTAGTTTGAATAGTGCCATTCTTATATACATTCCATTTTTCGCTTCTGTTGTCAAATAAACGGCCCGCGGATCCGAATCAACGCTAGTTTCAATCTCTCCAACCCGTGGTAAGGGATGCATCAATAAAGTTTTCTCACTGCCTTTTTCCTCTACCAGTTTCTTTGTTAAAATAAAACTTAATTTTAATTTTTCATAAATTTTTTTGTTGCTAAATCGTTCCTTCTGCACTCTGGTCCAGTACCAGAAATGACAGTCCGGCGGAATTTCTTTTAAAGAATTTATTTCTATCAATTTTATTCCCATTTTTGTATAATGCTCAAATTCTTCTTTTGATAAAC
>PFTH01000197.1:358-1401 GCA_002789465.1 Candidatus Roizmanbacteria bacterium CG_4_9_14_0_8_um_filter_34_12
GATGATAAAAGATAAATTGTGTTTCCAGGAAAAATCGATAAACCGCGAATAAGCGAATGAACAGTTCGGCCATTCAACATGTCACCAACCATCAAACCATTTAAATGATCTAAATGTCTATGTTTTTCATAAATGGTAAACATATCTAAAAGCGCCTGGGTGGGATGCTCACCGATGCCATCGCCAGCATTAATAACTGGGATACTGACAACTTCGGACACCTTACTTAAAGTTCCTTTAATAGGATGACGAATGACTAAAATATCACAATATTGTTCCATTATCTTCGCCGTATCTTCTACTGTTTCTCCTTTGACAACCGATGAAGTTTGCAACGGATTTTGATGTTCAACCGTTTGACCACCTAGCCTTTTGAAAGCAGCTGAGTTTGAAGAAAATGTCCGCGTTGACGGTTCGAAAAAAAGTAATCCGGCTACTTTTCCTCGGAGAATTTTTAATAATTTTTTTGGGTTAGTTTTTTTTATTTTGGCAGTTTGTTTAAACAAAATTTTTATCGACTTTTGGTCAAATTGATTAAGAGAAACTATATCTTTGTTTTTGAAGTTCCCCTTTATTGGAACTAGCATAGGTTTAAAAAAAACCGCCTTAACGGCGGATTAATTTATTTATTTTTGTTGCAAAAAAAATCTCAGAGTTTTTCATAGCTTCTGAGAATAATATTTTATACATTTTAAAAAAAAATTCAAGGGCAAAATGTTAAGTTATTGATATAATAAAAGAATATTATCGCCGCGGTGCTGGAACTGGCAGACAGGCAGGTCTCAAAAACCTGTGGTATGAAAATACCGTGTGGGTTCAACTCCCTCCCGCGGCACTTACTCCCACTCCATCGTCCCTGGAGGTTTTGTCGTAATATCGTAGACGACACGACAGACTTCAAAAACTTCAGTGACAATTCTTTCTGATATCCTTGCCAAAACAGAATAAGGCAGTTTCACCCAGTCAGCCGTCATCGTATCTTTGGACTCAATTGCCCGGATGGCAATCGTCTCGCCGTACTTTCTTTCATCGCCGGTCACCCC
>PFTH01000094.1 GCA_002789465.1 Candidatus Roizmanbacteria bacterium CG_4_9_14_0_8_um_filter_34_12
CGTCGACCTCGTAGGTCGACGCTTGTGGAATAATAGATTTTTATGAAAAAAATATTCCCCTTTTTTTCTATTATTATTCCCACCTTCAACCGTGTTCGTTTTCTTGATCTGGCAATACGTTCAATTATTAGACAAAATTTTACAAGCTATGAAATTATTATTTCTGATAATGCATCAACAGACGGAACAAAAGATTTAGTTTTACGATATCAAAAACAAGGTTATCCGATTTCTTATCATCGTTTTAAACATAAAGTTGCACCGCAGCGCAATGTGCTTAAGGGTTTTTATTTGGCCAAAGGAAAATATATTTTTATGTTGGGTGATGATGATGCGATATTAAAAATAGATACGTTAAAAAAAATATATCAACAAGCCAATCGATATCATCCTGGTTTTATGAAAATCAGCGTAATTTTTTATTATGAAAATTTGGAAACGATCAACGATATATATAAGGGATTATTGTTACCTTCTGGGAACAAACATATTCCCTTGAAGTATCCTGCCCTGCCTTTGGAAATGAGTGATAAATTTTTAGAATTTATTTCCGGTTCGATTTATAAAAACGATAGAAAATTATTATCCTATTTAAATCACGATGATGTTTTATATTTTAGTTTGCCTCTTATTTATGAGTTGAGTTTTCGATATGGAGCAGTTTTTTTGGGAAATCAGTATATCATCGGACGATATTTTGAAACAGGTCACTTTTTTTATAACTTTATCGAACCAAAATTTAGCTTAGATACTCTACTTAATAATGCAAAAAATTACTTAAAAGATAGCGAAAGTTATCAGATATTTGATCAAAAACAAAGGCGATCAGCACTTTTGCATGTTGTTAACTGGAGATTGATTCTTTCTCCAAAGCTTCTCGCGGTTTACATTAATAAAATTTATATTAAAGACAAATGGAGATATTCTAATGCTGTATATTATATACAAGCCTTAATATTAAGACTCGTTCCAAAATTTATATTATTGCCTTTGAAAAGAATATATATCTTCTGGAATAAGAAATCAATAAAAAATGCAATTATTACGAAAGATTTATCTTATGTATTGAAAAGTTTCATTAACAATATTCAATGAAAACTCCCTTTTTTTCAATTGTAATTCCAACCTACAATCGACCGAAGGAATTGGAAAGAGCAATCAAAAGTATTTTAAGCCAGTCTTTCAAAAACTTCGAAATCGTAATTTCTGATAATCACAAGGGTTCTAAAGTCAGTAAGCTGTCCCCATTACTCAATAATAAACAGATTCGATACTATTTTAACGATGAAAATATAGGGTTTACTCGGAATCTATATAAGGCAATTGGACTGGCAAAAGGCGAATATGTTTTTATACTTGGCGACGATGATTGGTTGGGAAATTTAAATCTGCTGGAAAATGTGTATCAAAAAATTAAAAATAAAGGTTATGGATATATCCGGGTTTCGTTTTTATACTGTAGTCAAAATAATAAAAGATATTCTTTATTTCTTGATCAAAAAACTAATCGAACTTTAGGCAAAAATCAAAACTCATTGGAGATATTGGATTTTCTTGATAGATCAGTTTATTCTTCTATTTCCGGTTTAATTTTTAAACGTCCCGCTAGTTTATTGATAAAATCTATTCTACAAAGTCAAAACCCCAAATTTGAGATGTCTGACTTTTGGGTTAAATATTTGTTTGATGCAGTAAGAAAAGCTGGAGGTTGGATTGATTTTGAGGACGTGATATATGTTTCTTTATCACAGTATGAATCCCCAACTTTTTATTTATTAATTAATAATCGTTTGCCCAGAGAAATGGTTTGGGAGTTATTTAAAAATGATCTGTCAAAAAAAGAAATGAAAACCTGGATTAAAAATGAAACCGCAAATTTTTCCCGAATGCTTCCAAGTATTAGATACTACTCAAGCCGAACCAATTTAATTGCTTTTACAAAACGTTTATTGCAGTTGAACTCGGGTTTAAAATGGGAGCCATCTTTTCATTTTAAATTATTTGTTGCTGTTGTGATGCCGCGTTGGTTGTGGAGGTGGTTGCGGGCAATTGCGATCAACTGTTCGACACGATTTTTATAGGTATGATATTTAATAATTTTTTGGTAACCAGCCTTGATAATCGGTGTTCTTTTTTGAGGATTTTTTAAGTAATACTCAATTTTTTCAAACCAATCTTGTGTGTTTTTTGCAATGATCAGTTCTTTTTCAGAAAAATATTTTCTTATAACTTTGACATTGTCACAGATTTCAAAACCACGACAGGCAATAATTTTGAAAGTTCTTTCATTAAAATCTTTTCCATTTTGTCTTTGATGATTCTCATGAATATTTAAAGATATTCTTGACGAGGAGTAAATTTTTCGTTCGCTGTCAACCGATAGTTTCAACCGACGGAGTTTTTTCAGCGGCTCAATATTAAAATATTGACCGGCTTTTTGTACGTAACCCAATAACTTATCTTTTAGTGACCAGTCGCTGCCATACACATTGACATCATATTTTTTCATTAAGGGCAAGAGATGTTTTTTAACAAACTCTTTTTTATCAGGAAGCAGACTTCCCACAAACGAGATATCAGATGTTAATGTTTGGTCTTTTTCATAGAAATACTGTTTAGTGTTGGCAGCAAGAAGAACCGTGTAGAAAGGAAATCCAGTGGTTTTGGTAAAGCCGTCCATTTCCGGGTCATCAGGTTGGAAATAATTAAAAAAAATATCGCCTGCCAGTCCTTTTGTGATTAATGCACAATAATCTTTTCGAGATTTTATGGACTGACCGCCGAATTGATTGACTTTTAAATTCCAAAGCCCTATTTGATTAAAATATACCATCCCTTTTTTTCGATAAGATTTTATTAAATCAAGATCGAGAAATTTTAAATAATAATCATTTAACGCGGAGATGAATATGTCTGGTTTATATTTTTCCAGTGTTTTTTTTAGATTGTTGGAGGATGTTAGTGGTATAAATTTGTGACCCAAATCCAAAAAAGCATCCCTATATCCTTCATAGATAAATCGCGCTGCATAAACGGTTTCAGGACTTGGAATATGATAAAGAATCCGCATTTTTTTACTGAGCATAAAATTATTTTTTTAAACTATTTTCTAAAAATAAACATACCACAAGCATAATTGAGATTGCTATATGCGGTTGGATCTTGTTTTTCTAAAAAGATCCCATTATCATCAACCAAGGAAAACTCAACAAGTTTTAATTTCGGGAACATTTTTATTATTGCTTTAGGAGGAAAAATCCGGTGGGCATTGAAACAGATTTTTTCTTTTCCAATAGGAACAGCAAAATATAAAAATCCATCAGGAGTAAGAACTCGGCTTAATTCTCTGCAAGCTTTTTGCGTGCCATTTGGATCAATCTTATCCCCATATCTCCCCAAGCCAACATGTTCAGCTGTATGGAGGCAAGAAAGAGATGTGGCAGAATTATCTTTATACGGAAGATTAAGTAAATCTCCCCTTTTTATTGTTAGATTTTTTATTTTTACATTAATTGGTCGTAAGTCAATAAATGTAGTCTTAATTATTTTTGAGAGATATCCACTAAAATCATAAGCTGATCCAATATCAACATGAAACTTAGGACGATTGTTTATTATTCGGTCAAATGCCCAAAGAGACATGTAATAATAGTGATTATTAAAGGGAGAAAGGTTAGTTTTTTCGTGGAGCATTGGATAAAGGTTTTTGTTTATTAACGATTTATAATTATTTTGTTTTTGGTATTTAAAAAGATCTCTTATATACCAAAAATAACCATATAGACCAATGAAAAAGCGAATCGGATCAAATATTGGATAAATCAAACGATAAAAAAAATATAATATATTACTGGATTTTTTTTGATAAACTCTCATTTTTTTACGGTTTAATCATAATTTTATTTTTATTGGAATTTAGCCAACTCCCCCACCAACTAAATGTGCTGTTAGCAATTATATTGTGTTTGCATAGACTCATCAGCTGCATGTCTTTATATGAATTTTTTCCATGGTTATTATTAACAAAATAGCTTTTATTTTTTAATTTTAAATTTTGCTTAACCCAGTCAATATCATCAGAAAAGATAAAATATATAGGGTTTTTGATTTTGTTACTTATCGTTTTAATTGCCTTGATATAGTAGTCTAATCCGATAAATCTTGGTCCTGTTTTATTGGTGATGTAATCTCCTCTTCTTACGTGGATACTAACTGACTCGTATTTTGTGATCAAATCCTTAAATTTTTGATTTTTTTCATCAAGTTTATTTTTAAAAGTGAAATCTTTTCTAATGGTTGTTTCGATATTTTTAAAATATTTTTCATTGGCGAAATAACCCTGAATACAGAAATTATCTGGAATATTAAAAAAATCCGGATCGTATTCATCATTTAGTTTTTCCGTGTAAACATTTTTTAAAAGTCTAATATTCATGAGTTGAGCAAGATATAAAAAACGATTAATCACTTGATTTTTGATTACACCAAGCTTTGCAATTTCTGCGTCAGTTGCCAGGTTGGCTTTGATATTAAAAATATCGAGTCCGTACTGTCTTTGGGTATTGAAAAGCGCATTGGTAAAGTGTAATTTCAGTGGCGTTTTTAGTTTTAAAGATAGTGCTCTTCCAGCTGCATATTGGAACATTTGACCACCAAGACCGCCGGTGAGATTAGCGATTATCATAATTTTGTAAATACCATTCATATTCGTTTTTTATTCCTTGTTCAAGTGAAGTTTTTGGACGCCAGCCTAATTTATGTAATTTTGTCACATCAAGCAGTTTTCTTGGAATTCCATCAGGCTTGGTTGTGTCCCATTTGATTTTTCCCTTAAAATTAATCGCTGTTTTTACCATATTTGCTAACTGACTTATTGTGAGGTCATTACCAGTTCCTACATTAATTATTTCTGACTCATTATATTTTCTCATAAGAAATACTAAAGCATCAGCCGCATCGCCAACAAACATAAATTCGCGGTATGCTTTCCCACTTCCCCAAAGAACAACCACTTTTTTATTCCCAATTTTTGCTTCATGTAATTTGCGGACTAATGCCGGAATCACATGAGATGTTTGTAAATCAAAATTATCATTTGGGCCGTACAGATTAGTTGGCATCACAGAAATAAAGTTTGTTTTATATTGTTCATTAAAGGACTGGCACATTTTGATTCCAGCGATTTTTGCAACGGCATAGGCATCATTTGTTTCTTCAAGTGGTCCGGTCATAAACGCACTTTCTTTAATTGGTTGTTTCGCATGTTTTGGATAAATACAGGAACTTCCTAAGAATAATAATTTCTTTACTTTATATTTCCATGCATTATAGATAACATTGTTTTGGATTTGTAAATTATCATAAATAAAATCAGCTTTTTGAGTTTTATTTGCCCAAATTCCTCCAACCAAGGCGGCAGCAAGAAAAACATATTCAGGCTTTTCTCTAATAAAAAATCGTTCAACTCGTTTAGAATCAAGGAGATCGAGTTGTTTTCGGGTTTTAATAATAATATTTTTATAACCTTTTGATTTTAGATTACGAACAATAGCTGTTCCGATTAAACCACTCTGGCCACCGGCGACGAATATCTTGGAATTGAATTGCATCCTATAATTTTACCAAATTATATAAAGCTATAATAAACTCTTTAAATAGTGAAAAAGGAAGTTTGATGCGATTAATAACAAAAGGATCTGACTTATATACAGTTTTAATTGTAAATAATAATAGTTTAATATCAAAAAATTTTAAAGCAACTAAACTATTCAACATGGCGCGTTTTGAAGCAAAAATATAAGCGTCCATAATTATTTTTTCCCGATCTTTTTTTGGGAAAAAACGCGCAACGTTTAGTTTATAATAAAATTTGTCAATAAGCCGATAGAAATAAACCGGACTAATTGTCTGCGTGTGGAGAATATTTACAGTTTCCGATGATTCTGTGTAGCGCCATGCAGATAATTTTTGATTAACATAATAAAAATCATATTTAGTTGACATCCGTATGCAAAATTCCAAGTCACCGATATAGTTAAAGTCTTCATCAAATTTACCCAATTCGTCAATACATTGTTTTCGTACCATAATCCCAGTTGGAACACAGCAGGGATATGTCCGGATTAAAAAATCTTTAAGAATAACTAAATTCCTAATTAATCCGCTATGGTTTTGATATCGATAGAGCTCTCTCATTTTTCTAATGTAATGAAAACGCGGTTGAATATTTTTCCCGTGATTATCGATAATGTCA
>PFTH01000146.1 GCA_002789465.1 Candidatus Roizmanbacteria bacterium CG_4_9_14_0_8_um_filter_34_12
AATTCTATCAAAAAAACAATAAGATATCTTTACTTTAAGTCGAGTTTATAATAGTTTGTTTCTTTTATTTTAAATCCAAGCTTTTTATAAAATGCATTAGCAATGGTTCGGCTTGGTCGTGAAGTCAACGAAACTGATTTAACGCCTAATGATTTTGTTTTTTCAAATGCTTTATCAATTAAAGCTTTAGCAATTCCTTGTCCCCGATATTTTTCATCAACCACCAAATCTTCAATCCAAGTTTTATTCAATCCTTCAAGTTTTGGAAAACTGACTAATGTAATCATTCCTACAATCTTGTTAGAAATGTTCGTTGCAATATAAACAGATGTAGTTGTAGAATTAATCACTTTTTTCAGTACCTTAACTGACATTGGAGCGGCAGTAGGTTCGAGTTGAGCTAATAAATTAGTTATTTCTGTTGCGACTTTAGTATTTGCTTTTGACAGTAACTCAATTTGATAGTTTATCATTAATTCAATATGGCAATTATTAATAGATTTAGCAACTGCTGCGATGTTTTTCTATTATTATAATATTTTGTTTATGACCAAACTTAATTTTGATATTAATATCAAAGATATTTTTTATTATAAAATAAAGTTATGACAAAAAAAGTTTTAATTGTTGGCGGTGGTCCAGCAGGCTCCAGTGCAGCTATCCATCTTTTAAAAAACAAACATAAAGTCATACTTTTTGAGAAAGGTGATAGGGGTCGATCAAAAATCTGTGGTGAGGGATTGACACCAGAATCACAACATATCCTCAGTCAATTTGGTTTATTAAAAAAAGTACGAAAAATTGCTTTCAAAACTAACGAAATGACAGTGTTTGATCTTTCAAATAAACCTATACCAATCAACAACACCTATTATACTGTTAAGCGCACAATTCTTGATCAATTACTTTGTGATGAAATAGCACAAACAAATGGAGAAGTAATATATAACTCAACTATTACTTCTATTAAGATTTTACCGGAAAAAGTTATTGTCGAAGATCATAATAAAAAACAGTATGAGGGTGATGTTGTGATTTTGGCAACGGGTGCGGAAACTCAACTGGCAAAAAGTTTAGGACTGGTATCATGTGAATATTCGGCGATATCAATGAGAGGATATGCTCAAAATAATATCTCATGTAAAACTCTTGAATTCTATTTTCATAAAAAGTTGTTTCCAGCTTACGGTTGGATTTTTCCACTTCCCGGAAATATTCTAAACATTGGTGTTTATACTCATAAAGACATGGGTCCAACACGTGATCTTACAAAACTCATGAATATATTTTATGAAGTATTAGCGGAAAGGTATGGAAAACCTTTAAAGTTGATTGATCAGCCAAAAGGTTGGGTTTTAAATACTGGATTAATTACACGAAATATTAGCTCAGATAGAATTTTATTATGTGGAGAAAATATTGCATCCGTGTATAATTTTTCTGGTGAAGGAATTGGTCCATCAATGAAGTCAGGTTTACTTGCTGCAGATACTATAGTTGAAGCAAACGGAAATTATACTATTAATAAATTATCTATCTATGAACAAAAGATAAAGGTTGAATTAGGACCTGTTCATGATGGATATAATAAAATAATGAGATTGTCCAAGTATAAAGTATTATATTTTATTTTTACAATGTTATTGCGGTATTCAAAGCGGGTAAAAAAACTTACAGAAGATATTATCGATGAAAAAATATCTTTTCAAAGAGCGCTTTCACTTAAGTATTTAGCTTCGTTATTGTTTGACTAAGTATAAATTTATTATATCAAACTATAATATTCCAAGTTTTAAAGACATTAGAACTTTTTGCATACAAATTTAGTATAGTAAATTGATATTCTTCCATTGACACCTGTGAAAAATATTGTTA
>PFTH01000154.1 GCA_002789465.1 Candidatus Roizmanbacteria bacterium CG_4_9_14_0_8_um_filter_34_12
AGAGATAACCTTAATACTTCCCTTTTTTGGAAATAACGAAAGCACGACTCTATACAATCCTCCGTGTTTATTTTCTGATACAAAGAGCTTTGCCTTAATAATATTCGGTAACTTATAGACTATTTTTTTTAAATTTTGAAAAAATCTTTTTACAATAAAGTGATTATATTTTGATAAATTTTTTTCTGTGATTTCAACAATTTTTTGTTTTTCAGTACGAATAATTAAAGTTAAAAAATCTTTAGTAGTAATAATCCCAACTGGTTTTCGGTCTTGATCAATGATCACAACACTCCCAATCTTTTTTTCAATAATCATTTTCAATGCCATATCCATCGTATCCGTCTTAATTAAGGTTAGAATATAGGTTTTTGAAAAATTACTTATTTTTTGCAAGTTAAAATTAGTTTTTCCACCAACCTTATCTCCCCGTTGTTCTTTATGTTTTGGTGTAATTAAAAAGTTTATTAAATCATAATAACTTAATAACCCCTTAAGTCGTCCTTCTTTATTCACGACAATTAGTTTTGAGAGTTTAGTTTTTTTGAATAGATTAACAGCGGTTGAAATTGAATCATTTTCATTCACAATCGCCAATGGTCTTTTGTTTTGCTTGATAATAGACTCAATGGTTACTTTAAAAACCTGACTATCTTGAAGTGCGGTTAACATTCTCCGAGCAGAAATAATTCCCAATAAAACTTCTTGCTCGTTAAAAACCGGAAGATAATGAATTTTTGAATCATTCATTGACTGTGCCACTTTTGAAATTGAAGAATTCGTATATATTTTTGGTGGATGAAATAAACAATGACTAACTTTTGTATTAGCAGGAAGTGAGGATTTTATTAGACAGAAATATGGATTAATTAAACCAGCAAATTCAGTTTTTTTTTCATCATTAAAAACAAATGCTGCATCATGAGAACTTGCTAGCTTACTCAAGGCAGATGACAACAACTCTTCTTTTCCAATTTTAATAATATTATCGGTTTTAAGTAAGTTGACGGTTTTTGTTTTCATTTGTTTTCAATAATTTTTAATTAATTCTACCAAGGTCTCCACTCCCCAACCTGTCCCCCCTTTTGAAATGACAGCATAAGAATTTTCATCATTATACGCTGATCCAGCAATGTCTAAATGCACCCAAGTGGTTTTTTCCACAAACTCATTTAAAAATAATGCGGCAGTGATTGTTCCTCCCCATCGCCCTCCTCCAACATTTTTTAAATCTGCGATTCCATTTGTCATTTTTTTCAAATATCTTTTATACATTGGTAATCTCCAAAGTTGTTCACCAGTATTTTTTGTTGAATTTTCAAGTAATTTTAAGCCAACTTCTTGATTTCCCAGCATTCCGGTTATTTCTTTTCCAAGTGCCACCATACAAGCACCGGTTAATGTTGCCAGGTCTATGATTAAATCAGGAGCTA
>PFTH01000227.1 GCA_002789465.1 Candidatus Roizmanbacteria bacterium CG_4_9_14_0_8_um_filter_34_12
TGACGAAGTGAAAGCTAAACCCGATTATCATATTTTTGAACAAAACGGACGGATAATGGCCGTATATTACGCTTTGGAACAAGACGGCTTGGAGCAATTAAAAAAGGAAATGGATAAAATGAAAGGCGAAAAGATTTTGTATTGCTTTACGTTTGATCCGTTGGGTTTGGATAAAAACGATTTTGCGGATTGGCAAGGCGTAAGTTTAGAGCCGATCCCGCAAAAGATATTAGATATTTATGAACAAATTTATGAATATTAACTTGAAACAATATCAGGAAAAGGCGGTCGGCGAGCTTATTGCCGTTTTCAAAACGCTTCTTTCAAAAAATGAGCAGAAAAAGGTTTGCGTTTTTCAAGCCCCCACCGGAAGCGGAAAAACTTTGATGACCGCAAAATTTATTGAAGAAATAATCAGAGAATTGCCGGAAACGGATTTATGTTTTGTTTGGGTGAGTATCGGCAAGGGCGATTTACATTTGCAGAGCAAGCATAGTTTGGAGCGGGTTTTTGGCGGCGCGCCGAGAGTTTCGCTGGTTGAGGAAGAATTTACCGGCGGACGCGAGCGGGTTGTCCGCAACGAGGTTGTCGTGGTAAATTGGGAAAAATTGCGGAGCAAAGACCGAGAAACCAGCGACTGGAAAAATGTTTTGATGAAAGACGGCGAAAAATTGAATTTCCGAGATGTGCTGGCAAAAACAAGAGAACAGCGAAAAGTTATTTTGATTATTGATGAAAGCCATATCGGCGCGACTGCCGAAAGAACCAACGAACTGCGGGACGAAATCAACGCCGATGTGATTTTGGAAATGAGCGCAACGCCGAAAATAAAACCCGATCCGAGGGATTTGGCGCGCGGAACGGCCGGTTTTGTTTTTGTTGAGCCAAAGGAAGTCATTGACGAAGGAATGATTAAAAAAGAGTTGATTATCAATGAAAAAATTGACGAAATAACCGACAACGAGGTTGATTCGCAGGAGCTGGTTTTGGAAACGGCATATAAAAAGCGATTGGCAATCAAAAAACTTTTTGAAGCCAATCAATCAATTATCAATCCTCTCGTTTTGATACAGATACCAAACGCGGACGCCGGCGATGACAAAAAGAAAGCGGTAAAAAGATTTTTTGCGAATAAAGAAATTACGGAAAAAAACGGCAAACTTGCCGAGTGGACGGCGGATAAAAAGTCGGAAGATTTAGACGACATTGCCGCACCCGATAATAAAATTGAGTTTTTGATATTCAAGCAAGCGATTGATACCGGCTGGGATTGTCCGCGCGCTCATATTTTAGTAAAGTTTAGAGAATCGCACAGCGAAACCTTTGAAATCCAAACTGTCGGACGCATTTTGCGCATG
>PFTH01000078.1 GCA_002789465.1 Candidatus Roizmanbacteria bacterium CG_4_9_14_0_8_um_filter_34_12
ATTTTAAGTTGGAAGGATACGGAAAAATTACTATTAGAAGTATTTGATTTTTTCAAAAATAAAACAAATATAGAATTAGAATATGTTAAAAATCCTGTTCCAGAAAGATTTGAATTGGACTCTCTGAAATATCGATTGTTTTTCTTTCCCTACCAATCGAAACATAAGACATCAATCCGGATTGATATTTCACTACGGGAAAAACCACAAACAAAAGGAGTTAGTGTTTTAATTCCATTTGATTACCCAATTGCCCCTTATCCATTAGTGGTGCATTTATCTGCGAAAGAATTATTGTCTGAAAAGATCAGAGCATTATTTAAAAGAAATAAACCAAGAGATTTATTTGATCTTTGGTTTATGTTGACGAAAAAAACAACCATTGATGATGAAATGATTACGCTAAAATTTAAATATTATCCGGAATTAATATATAACCGATCAAAATTAATTGAAATAGTCAAAAATTATAATGAAAAAGAACTGAAAAATGATCTAAACCAATTTTTACCCGAACAGTATCGAAATTTTTACAAACAGTTAAAGAAAGAAACTTTAAAGATGCTAATTTGATTTTTATATCTTAAACCATAAATCGTAAATCTTATCTCTTTCTATTGATATCCATTTCTCTTCCTCGTTTCCGGGGAAAGACTTGGTAGCAATCTAAAATATTCCTCATCGTCTTTTGTATAAGTACCAGTTACAGGGATTATCTTAACCGAAAAATTGTCAGTTTGTACTTTAATATCTTTTCCATCCCATCCAACGATTTTTTCAATTTGGAATATTTGATTTCCATATGACCAATCCAGGGGTACAGAAAAAACCACTTTATCATCAGTAATTTCATCGGGGATAATTTCTTTATTATCTTTATATAACTTGATTTCCGGTTCATTTTTCCAGCCAAAATTCCTACCATAAATTACAACTTTCGTTCCTCGGTAAACTAATGACGGTTCAACTTTGTCAACTGTAGGAATGATTGATTTTCAAAGCCTCTCTCTTTTTTCTTGAGTTATGGCCAAAACCCCAAATTCACCGCGGCGGTGGATAGGCTATAGGATGGTTTCCAATCACGATCGATGTTGAGATGAAGTGTTTTTTCCCTATCTTGTCAAGCTGTGCTTTAATATGAAGCATGATTGTTGTTTTACCGGCCTGTCTAGGCCCAACGAGCATAGTAATTTCTTTTGAATCCAGATGGCTAACGATTGGACTGACACAGTTTCTTTTGATAAATATTGACATAAAATGAGTTGGACAATTAATGTCGACCTACGAGGTCGACGCTTGTGGCAACTGTCCCCTTTTTTTACTTCGGATGAAATAAATGATCAGGTATAAAAGGCAACTGAAGAGTGTGAAACCGCTGATGATCAGATCGAGATAGAAATAGGAATGAGGAGCCTTCGCTCGCATCTTAGCTATGGGATAGTTAATTAATATTTTCAATGAAATTAATTTATCATTCGCTTTAAGATTTGGTACAATAAGGATATGGAAAAAAAAGAGAAAGAAGAATTACAGAAAGCATGGTTAAAAAGTTCTAAAGAAGATTTTCAAATAGCTGAAGATTTAATCGGTATGAGACATTATCAATGGGCGTTGTTTCTGTGTCATATCGCAATCGAAAAAGCTTTAAAAGCAAATTATATAAAAATAATAGATCAGTATCCTCCACCAATTCATAAATTGGTTAAATTAGCTCAAGATTGCAAACTCGCATTAACAGAAGCGCAAATTAATGATTTAAAAGAAATGACGACGTTTCATATAGAAGCTCGATATGATGTTATTAAAGACAAGTTATATAAAAAGGCAACAAAGGAATTTACATTAAAATATTTTGAAATCACAAAAAAATTACTAAATTATTTTATTTCATTGATATGAAAAACGTAGTTTTTAGAAATAAACAAGTAAAAGTAGAGATTAATAGTTTTGTTAATTTATTACAAAAAGAACAGATAAAAATATCTCGGGTAATTCTTTTTGGCTCCTTTGCTAAAGGAAAGCAAAAAGATTATTCTGACATTGACTTGGCTGTTGTCTCCCCCGATTTTGGAAAGGACACTCATAAAGAAATGATGTTTTTAGTCCACTTGTCATCGAAAGTGTCTGATAGGATAGAGGCAATTCCAGTAGCAGAAAAAGATATGCTGATGAAGTATCACCCATTAATTGGCGAAATAAAGAAATACGGAAAAATAGTTTATTCTTCAAATTAATAATCAAATACCACCTGTCGACCTACGAGGTCGACACCTGTGGCAGAATTAATCGAGAAGATGTCTTTTTATTTC